>DASRBN010000027.1 GCA_035653615.1 Ktedonobacteraceae bacterium
TCACATCCAGCTGAGAAACGCACGAGATGTGAGAGCATCCCGGGAAGAGGCCGTTGACGGAACCAGAAGCAGAGAGTACAATGAGCAACAGAGAGGCATCCCGGGACTCTTCCCGGGATTTTGCAAGTGCAACTGTAGTGAGGATGAACCAGAAGATATATTTGGCATCCCAGCGGCTAAATGGCCTGAGACGCCCGTTGGGGATTGAAACGTACTGTACCGTTGGGGTTCACCTGTTTCTTTGGGAGGGCTAAATGGCCTGAGACGCCCGTTGGGGATTGAAACGATAATTTTATATAATTTTCAGAAAGTTTTTTTATAAGGCTAAATGGCCTGAGACGCCCGTTGGGGATTGAAACGAGTAGAGTTGACCAGCACCAATGTTATTCAATGGGGCGGCTAAATGGCCTGAGACGCCCGTTGGGGATTGAAACGCCCACGTAAAAAGCAGGATGGCTCATCATTTACAGCGGCTAAATGGCCTGAGACGCCCGTTGGGGATTGAAACGAGGAAAGGCGGGCTCGAAACGCAAGGGCAAGAGCAAGGCTAAATGGCCTGAGACGCCCGTTGGGGATTGAAACCATCTCTGCAAATTGCGGTGGCAAGGTCGGTTTGTCGGCTAAATGGCCTGAGACGCCCGTTGGGGATTGAAACTATTTCCCATCTGTGGCGTAGTCGGGATCTAATGCCCGGCTAAATGGCCTGGGACGCCCGTTGAAGGAAAGCAACAAACTCATAGGGGATTTAAGACATGGGAAACAACAAACGTTTCTACCTTGATCCAGATCGAGAGCAGATAAATAGTTTTTGGGAAAAAGCTTTCGAGTAACAAGAAAGAAGATTTAGACGCAAAGAAAAACCTTCTCTTGGTGTTTATATAATTATCTTTAGTGCATTGATTGCCGCCCTACTAAGTTCTTTTATCCCTCTCATCGTGGGTGGCATAATTGGATTACTTTTGATTATCCCGGTACTGCTTTGAAAATGACTAACTAGCCTGGGAAGCCTATTGGGAATTGAACCCCTTTATTGCCATACTATGGAATTCAAAATTCTTACCGTTTCTGTGAATTGTAGTAGTTCTATTCAGACTATCATGCAGGGGAAAGGAGAAAACCAATGGAAGACTACATTTATCAAGTTCTGAAGCAAGCAGAAGCAATAAAAGATGAGTTATATTGTACTAAGCCTTCCGAAAGCCAGTTTGGGAAGCTTGCCGGCGAGGTGTATAGGCTGCTTAATTACATCATTATTGACTCAGACGCTGATGATTTAGCATATACAGAACACATCAAAGGGAAGGTTGATGAACTCGCGGCAAGTGTATATAGTGATAAACAAGCTCGTCTTTTCATGGCGAAACACAATTATCAAAGTGCAGTAAATCACGCAAAACAGGGTTCAGGAAAATATGGGAGAAGCGCTGTTTTTTATGAAGACGAGTTAGCAGAGTTTCGGATTCATTGGCCAAATGCCTGACATAATTAGGGCCTAACCGCTTTGGCAATCTCATTTTTCAAACGACTTAGACTACTCACAAAAGTTGCCGAACAGCTTGATAGTGCTGTGAAAACTGTTAATGCCGCTCCACCTGTAAGATATAATCGTCCAGGTTGCCGTGTTCGACCAACCTGGATAAGAAAGTGTTCAATTTCCTGTTGCCCCACCTTTTGTCGCATGCTCATAATGACACTTCTTTCTTACCTCAGGCACTCAGTTGCACGAGCGCTTTCCTCAAATTATCAGACAATTCACGCTGATGGGCTTCCTCCTGCATGAGCAAATGATTGATCTGATTCTGCCAATCGTCAAGAAAATTGAGAGGAACAGCGTACCTCTCCTGCTGATACTCCTGGAGTGTTAGTAGTCCGGTTAATCCATAACCCACTGATGGCGGCGGCAAATGACGTTCTTCCCATAGAGCAGCAAAAGGTGCTTCGGGAAAAGAGGGGAGGCAACCAAGCGCAAATGCCAGACGGAAGAACCACCACTGCTGAAGATAGAGTGTAGCAAGTGTGACAACCGCGATATTTTCAGCAATTCCACCTTGACTGCGCTGAAGTGCTTCCACAACAGCAGGCGCAAGCTCTGGATGTAAGATGAACAGGGAAATACTCGCATTCTCGACGAGTGGATAGCCACACGCTGCCAGTCGCTGAATAAGGTCAACCGGGTCCACGTCCTCATGATCCTCATTCACCGCCGAACCATTTCCTATGAGATAGAAAATTCCTTGTGCGCGTAAAAACGTGATCAGCGCATCAACTTCATCCCAGTCAAATGTGCTATTCATCATCCCGTTATTCCTCTCACAGAACTTCTGATTGTATCTTTTGGGAGCATAGCATAATCAATGCGGTCTCGCAATGGGCCATTCATTGTTCATCTTCGTTTATTTTCCAGTCTTTCCTACAGATGAGGTGAAAAGAGCATATTTCCATGTTCTTCTCTGATACAGTGCGGTCAGGTTGCCTGGAACTGATGAGAACCTATCCCTGTTCCCCGTTCTCCAATGTCTTTACCATGCGCAGGTAGCGCCGTTGGTAGAGGATGGTGTGCCGGGTGACTACATAGTGCAGGTGCGTATACAGCTCCAATGCCTTCTGGTTCCCCTCGGCGACATTAAGCGCGATCCTGGAATAGTGATGCTGACCTGCCAGCTGCTCCGCTGTTTGCAGCAGGCGCGTGCCAATTCCCTTCCGACTCCAATTTTTGAATACAGCGAGCGCGTCAACATACCATTCATCGTCCTCCGCCTCGCGTTCGAGCCAGCTTCCAACGGCAGCATTCAGCCGTACCTCGTCTCGTCCCCCAAAGCTCAAAACCAGTCCGACCACCTCCGAGCCATGTTCAGCGAGTTGGACGTTTTGATAGCTGAAACGATCGCCTTCCTGCCGGAAGAAGTGCCGCAAACGCTCGCTCCACCCGCTCTCGTGTTCTGTGCCCAGAGGATAGGTGACCTGTGTATGTATGTATGCTGAGTAAAGCAAGACTGCCGCTACCTCAGCATCGACCGGCACGGCTGGTCTGATCTGTATCGAATCTCGCATCGCTTCTCATAGAGATGGTTACCATCGCTGTGTTTGATGGCAGGATGACCTGTACCTGGTCACTATACCACACCGCACCAGGCCGATGCCGGGAAATGCCGGAACCCAACCGGTACCTTACTCTAGTGGGACTTCAACGACCACGTCTTATTTGGGATATAAGGAGCTATCTCCTACTCGGCCCGCCGCTAAAGGCCTGCAAAATTGCCACTAATATGCACGCTCCAAGGAAGGCGATAATGACGGTGCCCCAAAAATGAAAGGTGCCCGTAATATTCAGCAGGCCTGCCAGAAAACCCCCGATTACAGCTCCGATTAGCCCGACGATGATGTTGCCGATGCAGCCGTAACCGCGACCGCGAATGACGGCGCTGGCGAGAAAGCCTGCGATCAGGCCGACAACAAGCCAGGTGAGCAGATCATTTATGGCGAAAGTGACGGTAGTGGCTAGAACTGTCATAGTATGCATCTCCTTTTGCTTCTTATTATTATTCTGTTTACTTTTTTGTTATTGAGCAAACGCTAGACGTACCATCATTAGTACGTAGAAGAAGCTCTGGAGTTGTGTGTACCTCGCTCACGCCAACCTGTTTCTTTTTGCCAAAAAATATGGGAGGGCGGCTCAACTTGTTTGAGCCGCCCTCCACGTTTTGCACGAATTGGGCATCCCCGCTATCCTGAGCAGGCATTCGTGCTTACCCCGCTACTTCTCCCTACCATCCATTATAGCGTGCGTCGTGGTCCATAACTGCCACTGATCAGGCGCAGGATAGCAATCAGGATACACGCGCCGATGAAGGCGACGATGATGCTCCCGATAAATCCGCCTGTTCCTATACCTATCAGGCTGAACAGCCAGCCACCGATGAACGCGCCGATGATGCCGACAATGATATCACCAATGATACCATAGCCGCCGCCGCGCATTACCAGGCTGGCAAGAAAACCTGCGATTAACCCTACTACTAACCACCAGATCACGGCACCAACACTAAGGTCTGCAAGAACCATCATTGTAAAATCCTCCTAACTATTCTCTAGTCGATACTTTCGCAAATGCTGATATCGAGCAACGATTATTTCTACTCGAAAATTGCCTAAGCAATCTTCACCAATCCTCCGAACTTTACGCATTTGCTGATAATACATTAACCTGATTGATTCCATAAGGCAAGTCAACAATAAAAACGTTAAGTAAGCTCCAAACTAGTGTTAATCTTTTTAAGTTTCTATCAATAGTGTAAATAGCGTTTAGCTCGCCTGCCCTCCTGTCCTTTTGTCCATTGTTCGCGCCGGGGCGATATGGTACTCTATCTACTACATACACGTTTGCAGTAAGCAGGAGTATTCATTATGTCCTTCGTGCCCGATTCCCCGGAGACAACGCCGGAGATAGTGGCGGCGGATACACGGGTATCACGAAAGCCTCGTTTTGGTTTATCGCTGTCGCGTTTGCCATTAAATGTCTATCTGTTGCTCCTTTTCACGTTGGGGAAAGGGTTCCAACTCAGCATAAGCGCGTTGACGCTCAATTACTATGTGCATAGCCTGGGCTACCGTCCCGACTTCATCGGCGTTTTCAATGCCATGCCCGCCCTGGGAGCGCTGGTCAGCGCCGTTCCCGTTGGGATGCTTTCAGATCGTATCGGACGCAAGCCGGTGCTGGTATTGACGGCCATCCTCACGCCGCTCTTTCTCGCCTTCTGCGGGCTGGTCGCCGCCCCTTTCTGGTTGCTGTTCTGTGCTTTTATGCAAGGCGTCGTCTCCACCGCCTACTGGGTGACGAATCTGCCGCTGTTGACCGAAAGCACGACCGAAAGGCAGCGCGTCGGTGTGTTTGCACTGAATAGCTTTCTCTTGCTTGGTGTTGGCGCTTTCGGCAACCTGCTAGGTGGCGGCTTGCCCGAATTTGTGGCCGGTTTGCTGCATGTTTCTGCTGCCAGTACGATCGCGCTGCGTTGGGGAGTGTTTGCTGCCGCGCTTTTTACCTTTGTCTTTGGCCTTCCCCTCTGGTTGTTGCGCGAACCAAAGCGAGCCAGGGCAAAAACAGCGAGCAACGTAACGGAGAAGGCGGTCTTAGAGGAAACCATGCGCACTGGCGAGCCGGTGGTTGAAACGGTGCTCCATAAAAAGCGAGAGCGACTGCCCATTGTGCTGTTCGCGAAATTACTGGTGCCTGACCTCCTTTTTACCATGGGCGAGGGCGCTGTTGTTGCGCTCATGCAGCTATTTTTCATCTTACGCTTCCACCTGTTACCAGGCCCCCTGGGTCTCATTTTCACCTTTTCGGGTCTGACCGGTGGCGTCTTCTCACTGACTGCGCCCCTGTTTGTCAAACGCTGGAGTAAATTACGCCTCATCACCTCTGTACAGTATCTCAGCGCGCCCTTGATGGTGCTGATAGGTTTTTCCCCCACGTTACCTGTAGCAATAGGTGGCGAGTACACGCGTTCACTTATGCGTACCTTGATAGAACCCGTCTATGCCGCTTTTGCTATGGAACAGGTCTCAGACCGCCACAGGGCGACGCTGTCAGGTTTCTATTCGGTCACCTGGAGCATTGGATATAGCATCGGGCCTTCTGCTGGTGGATGGTTGCAGTCCAATGTCAGTCTTTCCGCCTCCTTTGTCTTCGGAGCGTTCTGCCTTGTGCTGGCCGCCAGCCTGTTGCTCGTATTTTTTGGTAGCCAGCTGAGAAGCCCTCGTGCGATTGAAAATCAGGCTGTGAAAAAGGAATAAGGGGTAAGATGCAACAAATTGGTTCACCCTTTCGTCTTTTTAAAAGAAAGGCCTGTACTCATTTTTGCCTGTCGAAATGGGTGGGAGTCCCATTTTCACCGGGCCATAAGCCCTGCCTTAAACTGAACGCGGTCTGAACCACCGGGATGCGAAATTGTGAACTACTGCATAGCCTTCTTGTGAGTTGTGTCGTATACTAGCAAGAAGCATCGTATGTTTCTACTGCTATTGTCTTGCCTGATAGGGGCAAGAGAGCGATACCCTTGATGAACTAGAAGCCAGCTCAGGGTGCCAGAGAAGGTAAACCTGTGGCTATAGAGGAGCCTGTTGATGCGGTCCAGTGTAGTTGAGCCTCAAAACCCACGCGGCGTTGGGACTCGTAGTAGTAATGCGCCTCGATCAGATATACGTCCTCCCTATCCTCAGCAGCGCATGCCGAAGCCGCCCAGATATGAAACAAAATCGTCGATCATCCCGGTACCGGCTGAAGGCTGGCTGGCTATGCTATTACTGGCCGTATCCGTCTATTGCGTTGTCTTCTCGATTGTCGCCGCGAACTGGGTCAGTCACAGCTTCATACTCTTCTGGAGTACGGCCGCCGGACTGCTGCTGGGGCTGGTGGTGGCGAAAATTCACCGCTTTCCGCAGGCCATCCTGCACCTCGCGGCCTGTCTCGCGGGCCACTGGCTGTCCATCTGGCTGACGAGCGTCCTGGCCTATCATATTTCGTGGCTGCTATTACTCGAAAATTTACGCTCCGTGATCGGCGGGGGCTTCACATCCGCCGTCTCTCCCGGCAGCGCGATGGTCTTTCTCTTTTACCTCTCGTTCCTCTGCTTCTTCCTGGGCTATTTTGGGTCCTGGTTGATCTACCGCGCGCACCTGCCCTGGCTGGTGGCGCTGGTCTACTGCGCCATCATGCTCGTCAACCTCAACTATGTCAAGCAGGACCTCTCATTGCTGGTCATTGTCATGCTGGGGGCCTTGATACTGCTGATCGCGCGCATTCACCTCGTCAATCAATTGAACCAGTGGATGAATGATGGGCTGCATACCGATCGCACCTGGCTGCGGAACATCTCGCGCCGCTTCGTGCAGATTCCCGCGGTCTTTGCGTTGCTGGCGCTGCTCGCTGCCTCAATCCTGCCGGTCCTGGCCCAGCCTGCATCCGGCGTCTCTTTCTGGAACATGCTGGATAACGCCTGGACGAACATAACCAGTGGGCAATTCTCTCTCAGCGCGCCGGGTCAGTTATTTTCGCCCTACGAAGCCCCGGCCAACTTTTTTGGCGATACGCTTGCCATTACAGGCAACGTCAATTTGCCCAGCGGCGAGGTGCTTTACTATAGCAGCACGGCCCAGCAACAGTCGCAATACCTGGAAGGCTTCACCTACGATCACTTCGATGGGCATATCTGGACAAGCAGCATTCCCGGCCAGGCGCAGCTTTATCCCGCCAACAGTCCCTTACCATTTGATGATTCCGGCAATGGTACTCATCAGCAGGTCACCACCTCGGTAACAGTATTGCTTCCACCTGAAGGGACGAAGCATTATATCTTCGCGCCCGCCGATCCGCAGAGCTTTAACGTAGATACCATCGTTTATGACAATGGGTCTAACCTCACTACTGCCTGGACGCAGCGGGCGCCCCTGACCGCGGGCGAGCATTATACAGCGGTTTCTATGGTCTCAACGGCAGGAGCGACGGATTTATCGACCGTGCCATTGTACCAGGATAACCAGGATTTCTGGGCGAGCGATGGATACTTCCAACAACTCCAGAATTATTATTTGCAGACCCCCGCCGATCTTTCGCGGGCCGTCTTTCAGACGGCTCTAAATTGGACGCAGAGCGCGACAAATGAGTATGACGCGGCTCTGATGCTGGAACAACATCTGAACAATTCCTCGCAGTTCACGTACTCGGTCAGCAATCCCCCGGTTCCCAGTAACGTGGATGCCGTGGACTGGCTGTTGCAGACCCACCGTGGTTACTGCACCTACTATGCCACGGCGATGACTATTATGGCTCGCCTGCTGGGTATGCCCGCGCGCGTGGTCAATGGCTTTAGCCAGGGGCATTACGATTCCACCCGTAAAGCATGGGTAGTAGATGGCACTGATGCCCATAGCTGGGTGCAGGTCTATTTCCCCGGTTTCGGCTGGATCAACTTCGATCCAACGCCCGGTTTTTCGTTCAACGGGGCTGCCAATCCACAGCCGATCCCTTCGCCCGCGCCAACGCAGCACCGGCCTACGCCAACGCCCACGGTTACCGGTGGTTCTACTCCGGGCAAGCATCATACTCCCACACCGGCCTCTTCCGGTTCGGGAGGCAATTCCAGCGCTAAGCCGGAGACGCAGGGTCTCTTTTTGGGCTTCTCAATACTCATCCTGCTGGCATCGCTCTTCATGCTGCTGCTGGCAATAGCCAGGTACAGGCGCGTTACCGCTGCCGGCGTTACGACCATATCCAGCATATTCTGGCGCCTTTCGCGGCTTGCCAGTCTCGCGGGTATGCCGCCCCAGCCATGGCAGACGCCTTACGAATACACCCGTACCCTCAGCCGCCACTATCCGCAGGCCAGGACGCCCTTGCGCCGCCTCGCTGAACTCTTCGTACGCGAGCGCTGGGCCCCTGCTCACCAGGCGCCGCGGGCCGCGGAAGCTGAGGATATCGAGAAGCTCTGGCCCACTTTGCGCAACAGCCTGCTGCGATCCCTCTTCAGGCGACTGGCCAGGATTGGGAGAAAGTGACCCGCGTGAGGAAAGGCGAGCAAAACGTGCCGATTTTCATATACGGAGATTAGAAAGTCCAGCCTGCTCCTCGCCCTCATCATCCTGGTTTTGCCCCATACGGTACTTGATATCATAATTGATGATGAAGTCCAGTTCTTCACCGGTGAAGCCGTAGTGTTGCGCAAGAACGCGGTCTATTTCGTCGATGATGGGCTTGGAGTGCCTGGGATAAAACTCATCATAGATCACTCTCCCGGTAGCCTTATACTGTGCCTCTTTGCGTACCGCATGCCTCCTATAATCATCCATCAGTCTCTGGCAAATTGATGCGAGCACCTGCTTGTCGCATTCTCGCATGGAATCCAATCCCAGTGGGAAATGCTCTATTTCCCGCATCGTCAGATCGCGGCAGTTTGATAGGACAATAAACCACCAGTAAAACAGGCTGCTGTTCATCACCCCTGCCACTACATCGCTGTCTATCTTCTCAGATAGGAGCAGAGATTTTACATGTGAGGAGATTTGCTCACCGTCGCGCTCATTCCAAAAGTAAGGCGCAAAAGTCATAGCCCTGATCCAATAACGAGGAGCATTGTGGAAGAAAACAGGTGTTCCTGTATCTGAAAGCTGAGATAAGAGTTCTCTGAAAGTAGTTAATTTCTTCCAGATGTTCTTTTCGCTAGCAGTGTGAATCTTCGGTATCGAGTTATGAAAAGCTACACCCGTCACATCTTTGTATTCCAATGTAGTGAATAAGGCTGGTCGCGCCTCCTCCTGCCAGCGATGATATTGGGTAGAATAGAGTACCGCCGGACCAGCGCCAGGTTCACTCACAAAAATAGCAAGCCGCTGATCAACACCGGCAAAAAGCTTAGCAGGCCGGATACAATAGGTGGATATCCACATGCTTACGCAAGAATGAATGCACAAATCCATCAATGGCTCCATCCTGTCGGTGCAAAATGCCGAATGCGGTACGATCATTCCAAATCTGCTATGTCGATGTTGTAACTTCAGTGAACGCTCTACGGTATAAGCATAGAGATTCCCACAAGATGCAGTCATATACTGCTGAATAGTGTATAACCCTCGAACCTTGCCATACTCCACATATGGCGGATTCCCAATGATTACGTCGAAGCCGCCACGCTTCATAATGCCATAAAACTCAACCCACCAGTGGAAAGGCTGATCCTGGGCTTTCTGCTCCAGGCGATCATCAAAGATCACCTGGTTCTGGAAAGCCCTTTCTTCGCGGGTGCTGCCCTTGCCGGTGGTCTTGCCCTCGATAGCACGCTTTGTCTCTTCTTCCGAGGCAAAGCCCACCAGTGTATTGCCGGCGCGAATGTTGAAGCCGATGCCGGGCAGCGATTCGATGTCGTTGAACTGGCTGGCCTGGGAGACGAGCTTGAGGAAGAGGCGCAGCTTGCAGATTTCGGTGGCCTCTTCCATGATATCGACACCGTAGAGATTATTGATGATGATGGATTTGTAGATGAAATATGTGCGACTGGGATGGCTTGCAATCTCGCGCAGGATGGCGCGGAAATAGTCCAGCCGGGGATGCTGCTGGCGTTTGTTGGCGAGTAGAGCGGCATCGAGCAGGTCGCGCTCATCGATCATCTGCTGCATGCGCTCCAGGCAGGCTTCGTAAAGACGTTCCAGGATGTTGAGCGCGGCGAAGAGGAAGGCGCCGGAGCCACAGGTCGGGTCAAGCACGGTGACGCTGCGAATGCTCTCATAGAAGGCGCGCAGCAGGTCGGACTCCCCGCAATTGCTGATGGCATCCCCGGCGAAGGCGACGATATCCAGGTTGTATGTCACCAGGTCGTTGATCGAGGTGATCTCGCCCGCCGCCAGCTTCGCCCGCACCTCCTGGTAGCGATTGTGCCGGGCCACCACCTCGCGCCAGATTTCGCTGGGCAGGGCATATTCTTCCGGCGCTGTCCTGTTCCATTCGTCGCGCTGTGCCACATCATGCAAGCCGGCCTCGATTTTAGGGGGCAGCGGCAAATCACTGCCTTTTTTGACGGCCTCGTAGATGTAGCGGTCGGGGTCTGCGCGCAGCAGCGACCAGGCCGGCCCATCGGAGTTGAAGGCCACCGGGCACTGCTGCTGGGCGGCATCGAAGATATAGGGGATGATGGTATTCTTGCTGATGTACCTGGTAATGTCCTCTTTGGTGTAGTAGGCGCCCATCTGCTTCTGGTTGATGTCTTTCTCGAAGATGTAGCCCAGCACGTCGGGGTTGATGTCTTTCTCGTTGCGCAGTGGCCGGTCGTCCAGGCGCCAATCATAATCGTCGAAGAAGCTAAACAGTTTTTCAAATGCCTCGTCTGGAATGTTGAGGTCGGGATAGCTACGTTCGAGCGTGTGGATATCGAACAGGCCGCCGTTGAGATAGGGAATGTTGCCCAGCAGCACCTCGAGTTCGGGCGAGCGCTCGCGCTTGCTCAGCCCATCATGAAACAACGGGAGCAGGAAATAGCGATAGAAGCTATGGAACTGGTCTTCTCCACACTGCTGCTGCACCCATTTCAGGCGATTGGACAGGTAATGGGGATCGCCATCCAGCGCGCCCGGCGTTTTCGTATCGAGAAAGCCCTTGCGCTGGATGAAGTAGATGCACATCAGGCGATTGAGCATCAGCGAGGCGTACCACTCGCGATCTTCTTTTGAGGGAATGCCCTGGATAAATTTGAGGAAGGCGTCGCGTTCGAGCTTGAACCGGTCGTAGAAGCGCCGCGTGACGCGCTCGACATCAAGGACCCTCGCCGCGCGCTCAACCATCACTGCCGTGTGAACGCTTGTGCTGGTTGCCATCTACGTTTTTTCCGTCTACTCTCACCGCTTTTGTTCTGTCCTGCACCTGAGCTACTTCATGATTGAGGATGGCATGAGTATAGCAAAGTGGCGCGTAGAACTCAAGTAACATGCGTAGGCATGCATGGATGTATCAATCAACGTTACATCCATGCATGCCTTTCGTCTCATCTAATTGGAAGATATATTGCTATATATATCTTGCTTGCGTGTTGAAATGTAGCGGTTGGGCATCCATAAAGGTGCCAGAGGTGGGGAGCGATGGAAGAGGAGTGGGTGGCACAAGATCGTCCGCTTGTCGCGTGCGCATTTGGTTGGGGTCGAACCTTTCGCCTGTATCGCAATCGTCTCGATGTCGATGGTGAATCCTATGACTTAAAGGACCTCACACACGTCAACCTGGTGTATCATGGTTTTCTGGGCATTCAGTCGGCGCGGCTGGAATTGCGTTTTGCCCGCAAACGCCTCGTCCTGCGTGGCATTGCCGCCATTAATGAGGCCCGGGAAGCCGCCGACTACTTGAAAACATGGTATGAAGATAGCAGGCAGGTCACCGATTACAGCGCCGCGTCCTGTAGAGACAGCGCCTGGTGCCTGTCCCCCGCAATAGAAGCCCAGGCAACCGCGGGAACACCCTCTGCTGAATCATTTCCCGCGTTTCGCCCCGGGTCTGACATCGCATCGCACGATGATGTTTCCACAGCCGATTGGGAACACGAAAGGATTGCGGCACCAGCTCAACCTCCGGCAGACCGCCTTGAAATGATCAAAACAAATATAAGCCTGCCTGTTGTGCGCGTCCCTGTACGATTGCTGCCTGGCGAATATGCTCATTACAGCACCAGTGCCACTCTTTGTGGTGAGCGCGCCGGTCTAGAACAGGAGATTCGCAAGCACCCCGCCGGTTACTACCCGGAGCGAGACCATGGCATGCTCATACTCACGAACAGGCGCATGATCTATATCGGGCGTAACGATCAAATTGTGCTGGAGTATAACTCCCTATTGCACTTTTCGCGCCTGCGCACCGCCGTCGCATTTCAAGCCGATCATTGGCAAAAACGCGTCATCTTTACAGTGCCCCAACCCATCGAGTGCGCGCTGTACATGGAAGCAATATTGCACCGCTTGCAACAATCCGTGTCATATCACGAGCAACTTTTGTGATTGCTCTGTAATACGGGGGAAGAATAGGATAGGGTAGAAAAATGATAGATACGCTCATGGCTCTCTGGAATCTCATTTTCCGCAGGAATGTAGCCCACTACGCGCTGGCGCGTCCTCGTCGCTTCAAAGCGATACCGCTTGTGCTGGCTTTGCTCCTCATTTGCACCAGTATATCCCTACTTCTGGTTACGATTGGCGGCATATGGCCCTCCTTGCAACATTCAGGGAAAAACTCGCATGGCAATGGCAAAGCAGGCGCTCATCAAATAACCTTAAGTACCGCGACTCCTCAATCGACAATACCCGCGATAGCTACAGTTCCGGGGACAATAACGCCAATGATTACCAGCACGGTAACAACCTGTAGCGGCACTCCTACAATGACCGGTTCGCGTGGCATACCCGCAAGTCCGACGCCAACGCGTGGACAGGGTGGCAAGGGTAAGCAACCGGGCACGCCCACACCTGTACCCACACAACAGGGTTCGCAGCCCACCCCCCCCATCATCTCCGTGTCGCCGGTCGTGAATACCACGCCTCCATCAACACCTGTGCCCACGCCGACAGTGCCGCCCTCACCAACAGCCTCGCCCACTCCCAGCGTTACGCCGACCGGCACACCTACGTCCAGTCCGACTGTAACTCCTTCGCCTGGCGTCACGCCTTCTGTTACGGCCACGTCAACTCCAGGTGGCAGCCCGACAGTGACGCCAACCGGTAGTATCGAGGCTCCGGCCAGCGGAGGAGGTCCAGGTGCGGGCGCCGGGCAAAATGGTTACCCTGCCGCGGCAAATTGCCTGAACGATAGTCTGGGTATAGATGGCAATCAAGATATCCTATGGACTGTAGGGCAGTATATATGGATCATCCTGGGTTGTGCCATTCTGGGCGCGCTGGCAGTTTGTGGGAGCATCTATCGTTTACGACGGGGTAGGGACAGATAATGGCATGTAATTATTTCATCCGGCCCCAATTATCTTTTAATCCGTCTCTACACCATGACTAACACGGGATGGCTCAACTGGCCTGATGCCACGACCGGCCCGGCGGGGGCATTTTTGCTGCCGTTTGGGCCGCGCTCCAGGCTCACGGCTGCCGCTGAATAGCTGCTAATATCGCCGGGAAAGTCTACGCTCGCAATACCATTCTGAACCGAGAGCAGGCCAATGTTTACCGTCCTGCCGTTTTGAATCAACCAGCCCTGGTACACTTGCTGGGCCTGTAGTTTTGGCAGTCCCTGCATAATCAAAATCGTCAGGTGCTGCTTCGGCAGGTAGATCAGTTTGCCCGAAGCATTCTGAGTAGATGGAGTTCTACCGGTGAGAATATATGATTCGGCCACCTCGGGCCGGAGCCCATTCACCTCCTGCGCCAGAGCGCCATTTTGTTGTTGAAGAGATGCCACGGTATGCTGCAACGAAATATTCCAGGCCGTCATGCCGCCCAGCAGGGCCAGCATCAATACCGCTGCCGCTGCGATACCTGCCAGGCGCCGGCTCCATCGTCTCGCCCCAATAGCGCGGGCAGACCGCACCTGGCCGCCTCTCTCTAGCGGAGGAACATCCTGTTCCCCGCGAATAGTCGCCAGCAGCCTGTCTTTTGCCTCTGGCGGCGGATTTACCTGCGTGACAGACAATGGCAGCAGATCCACGACGGAGCGCAGTTCCTCGTAGAGATGCGCGCATTTCACGCATCCCGCCAGGTGCTCTCGCGCCGCCTGGCGTTCTTCGGGAGTCACAGCATCTAACGCAAATGCGCCCGAAAGCTCTTCAAATTCTTCACAGGTCATATGCCCTCATGCTCCATTCTGTCTCTCCATTTGCACTGTACTACGAAAAGAGGTGCTTACCAGATTACCTTTTATAGCCCTGCTATATGCTACCAAAACTCAGGCATACGTTATGACGTGTAATGATACTATCGTATCTTTTGAAGGTGAGGGCAGGTCACCTATCACGCTCTGGTACTTCATAGCGTATAATGGGTAAACAGGGTAATGAACCCCTCAAACTCTCAGGTTTCCGGTACATATGGATACATCACTCCTACTCGCTGAAAAAGTCGCGGCATCAGCGGCCATCGGTCTGCTCATCGGCCTCGAACGCGAATGGGCACATAAAGAAGCCGGCGTCAGAAGTTTCGCTATTGCTACGCTGCTCGGTACGCTGGCCTGGATCGTCTCGCCCACGCTGGGCTTCATCGAAGTCAGCGCTGTCCTGGTCGCGATCATCCTTGTGAATCTCTATTCGCTGACACAAAGCCAACCCTTGCAGATTACCACATCTTTGGCATTAGCGGCAACAAATGTACTTGGCATCCTGGTAGGAGCAGGCTACTTCTTCCTTGCTTTTGGGTGCGCCATTGTCATCGCTGCCCTGCTGTCGTGGAAGACCGAACTTATTTCTTTCACCAGCAAGCTAACGGTGCCCGAAATTCGCGGCGCACTGCTGCTCGCCTTCATCGCCGTCGTCGTTTATCCCTTGCTGCCGGATCAGAATGTTGGCCCGCTCAGCATCGTCAATCCACATGCCATCTGGCTAACGGTCATCATCGTATGCGCCCTTAACTTCTTCAACTACATCCTCCTGCGCCTCATGGGGCCAAGGGGCATCCCCTATAGCGCGCTGCTTGGCGGGCTGGTCAACAGCGCGGCCATCTCTCACTTCCTGGCCGAGGAACTCAAGCGTGATAAAGGAGCCTCTGCCATCCGGGCTCCTACAAACCTGATCCTGGCAGACCTGGCCATGATGTTGCGCAACGCCGTACTGGTTATCTTCTTTTCATGGGCCGCCGAACTGCAGGCCGCCGTCGCTACCGCGGTCGTACTTGGGCCAATGATCCTGGTCGCGGGAATCGTCGTGCTCATTGCCTGGCTCCGCTTGCATATAACAGGCAAGGAGAAGGCATCCGAATTCACATCTCCCCAGAAGGCGCCCCTCATGTCGCCGCTTGACCTGCGCTATGTACTCACTTTTGCTCTCTTATTCTTCTTGCTGACCGTCTTCAGCGGTATTGGGCAGCACTTTTTTGGCGCGGTAGGCTTCATCGTCGTCGCCATCGTCGGGGCATTGATCAGCGCCACCTCTTCATCTATCCTCATCGGAAATCATGCCAGCATGCACCTGCTCGCGCCTGCTCCTGTGGCCGCGGTGATCTTCGCCGCCACGCTAATGGGACTGGTAGAGAATGTGGCCATCTTTCTTGTGGTTTCGCGCCAGCGACAGATAGCGCTGCGTATGGCGCTGTTGACGCTGCCGGTTATCGCAGTGGGGGTAATAGCTCTTGTACTGCTCGTCATCTTTGGATGAGGAAAAGAATTTCTGTGATGTTCCCGTGATAGTTTTACCTCGTCCGGTGATGAGTTCGTGATCTCCAAACCTTATCCTGTAAGTGGCGGAAGAAAAGCAAACAAAGAGTACCTCACGAAACAGGGTGAGGCCACAAAACAGGCACATTCCGCCTGCAAGAGATAAATAAAGGAGCAAGAGATCATGAGTATCGTAAGCACTATTCATCCCAAAGATTCGACCCATATTCCTGAGCCGCCGATTGCGAAATTCCTCTTTGCGGATACGCGCATGGCCTGGTTCTGGCTGATCGTCCGTGTGTATGTTGGCTATCAGTGGTTGACCGCCGGGCTGGAGAAGTTGACCGGGCGCGACTTCACGATTGGAGCCTCGTTCAGTAAAGTAGTCAGCACGCCCTGGGTCTTTAATGCCCACGCGGGAGCCGGTCTGAAAGGCTTTATTATGGGAGCGATTGCCCAGGCGAATGGATCGTATGCGCCGGTGCAAGGCTGGTATGCCTCGTTCCTGCAGCATTTCGTCCTGCCAAATGTGGGTGTCTTCGCCTACGTCGTCACCTTCGGGGAAATCCTGGTGGGACTTGGTTTGATCTTCGGCGTATTGACCGGTATAGCGGCCTTCTTCGGAGTATTCATGAACCTGAACTTCATGCTGGCAGGTGCGGTGAGCATTAATCCGATCATCGGCACGCTGGCCTTGTTCATCGTACTGGCCTGGAGAGTGGCGGGCTACTACGGCGTCGATAGTCTTCTGCTCCCACTGCTGGGCACTCCCTGGACGGGCAGGTTGGCCAAAGGTGGCAAAGCAGTTCCAAAAGAGAAGGCAGCCTGACAGTAGGGTAGTTGAAGTAACCGGGGAGTATAACGCTATCTCGAATTGAGGCGGGTGGCCGGAAAGCTTTCTTCCGCTTTCCGGCCACCTGGTTTTTTCTATGGGAGAGAGGTAAGTATCCTTCTGCTCATTTGACACGCTCAACAATGAGAGCGCACAATAGAAAGTGTTCTATCAAAGAGAAAAGAGGCAACAAACAGGTTGAGCTGGCACATTCCCAACGCCGTCATGCTGGCCGCCGACAAGGTGACCCAGTTTCTCTACTGGTCCACCGGCGGGCGGTTGGGCGAAAAGCAGTTAAGCTATTCGATGCTCCTGCTGCACACCATTGGACGCAAAACCGGCAAGCGGCGCACGCATACACTTTTATATTTTCGCGATGGAGAAAACCTGGTTATCTGCGCCTCCAATAATGGCTCCCCGCAGCTTCCTGCCTGGTATCTGAATTTACAGGCACACCCGCGCGTCTGGATTCAACATGGGCGCACCAGGCGCGAGGTGATCGCGGAAACGGTTGGTGTGGAGGAACGGCAACGCCTCTGGCAGCGACTATTGCAAATCCGTCCTCAATATGCCGACTATCAAAAGTATACCTCGCGTGTATTTCCCATCGTTATTCTCAAGCCTCTTCCTGGAGAAGAGCATGGTTGATCAGATCAAGGAGAAACGTTGCGTATGGCCAACTATGTATTCGATCCGCAAGTCATTCACGAAATCAGCCTCAAACATCTGGGGAAGCCGCTGGAGCAGATGTTTGCGGATATTAGCGCCGAATTATCGGAACGCTATCCAGGCATGATAGATGATTCTAAGCCCTGGATCTTCAATAACGCGGGCGGCGTGATGCTCGAAATGAAGCTGCTGTACGCCTCGACGAAAGAATACATCATGCTCTGGGGCACACCTATTGGAAGCGAGGGACATACCGGGCGTCACCTGGTCGAATTTTATGATACCGTGCTCGATGGCGAGGCCTGGTACTATACCGAGGGCCAGTTTACGCGCGATGTCTATACGCCGGGGGATCATATCTTTGTCGGCAAGGGGCAAAGCGCCGGAATGCATTATCCAGATCACGTGTGGATGATTGAATACGCTCGTGGCCCCCTGCCGACGCTGCTCCCATTCGGCCTTGCCGATGCCCTGACCAGCACGCACGATTTCAAAACTGCCATCCAGACGGTCGTCATCTACTTTTCGCTTACCGGTCGCCAGATGTCAAGAGGCCAGAAGATGGCGCTCGGCTCGCTTGCCGCCGCCGTCCTGCTCTTATGGAGTGTCAGAGGCAAAAGAGGGCGGCGGCGGGGATAAGTTACCTGTGGTAATAGGGCGACATGCGCAAAATCCACCAGCGGGCGGCGGGACGTACCATGCGCGTGAGATAGCGTTTATAGCCGACGATGCGCGTCAATTGCCGCATGATGTCGTCGAACGAATAACGCTGGTAGTGCAGCAGGCGCTGGCTCTCTTCTGTATCAAGCCAGTCCGTGCAATAGGGTTTGTGGCCAAAGGCGCTCTCCGGCAACATGCCGATGCCCATCATCTCCAGCATGCGCCCCAGGTAGTCGCGGTAGAGCATCTGGCAGCTGGGGCCACCGCCGATGAGCAGCGTTTTGCCCCAGGCCTCTTCGCAACGGATGCCGTTGGCGATTGCCATGCCCGCATCGTAGGTGTGAACGACCTCGAAGCGTGTGACAAGAGGAATTTCGAACATGATAGGATGCGGGCTGCGCAGGCTCAGCGGCGGGACATCGGCAAAACGGAAGATACTCCACTCGAGGCCAGATGTCTTGACCATCTCCTCACAGGCAATTTTGTGTGTCGAGTAGTGGTCCGTCGCCTGAACCGGGTCGGTTATTCTGCGTGGCGGGGGTTGCTCCTGCGTATAGCCGAAGACATCGAAACTGGATGCGAAGAAAAACCTGGGCGGTCTGGATAAGCTGCGAGCAGCGACGAGCAGGTTGCGCGTTCCGCCAATATTGATCTGATGCGCGAGCTCAGGATGTTCCTCGCTGTATGGCGGCAGCATGTAGGCCAGGTGAATGATCGCGTCTCGATCCTGCACTGCCTTCGACACGTCCGCCGGTTGCCGGATGTCACCCTGTATCAATTCTATCCTGCCCGCGAAACGCCTGGCAGTGCGTGCATGAGCCTTGCGCCTGGATACGAAGCAACGCACTTCGTGTCCCTGGCGCAATAACTCATGCAGCGTACTCATCCCGATATTGCCAAAAGCGCCGGTCAGTAAAATCTTCATCTCGTTCCATCCTATCCTGTCTTACCTCAAGCATTGTCTTTGACAGTATAGCACAGGACGAGGGGAGAGAGTTTACAGCAACCCGTAAATCTCCAGACTCCCTTGCGTGCCCACGAAGACCTCGCCATTGGCAACGGTTGGTGTCGAGAATTTGACATAACTGGGTAGTCCATCACGGCCCGGATTCTGGTTCGTGTTGTAGAGTTCGGTGCCCAGATTGGTGGCATCGTAGGCGTGCAGGATGGCGTTGGGATCAAGCGTCCAGAGGATGCCTGTGCCAGGAGTCGCGCCATTGCTGGAGATGACGGTATTGCCGCCCGTGAAGCCGAAGCTCTCTGGCGTGCGCGATGTAGGACTCTTCGAGAGCAGCCCGTTACTCAATTGATACGCCTTCACCGAATCGCCATTTCCGCCGAAATAGACATATTCCCCATTGGAGCCGTTCCAGTATGCCGGCGTGCTGAAGAGACCGCCAATGGTTCCAGGCGCAAATTCCTGCACGATTCTGTCCACATTGGTGCGGTACTGCTTGCTACAAGGATTCTGGATCGAATGATATCCTCCCATCGATTGACTATTGACGACGTAGATGCGTCCTTCTTTTCCGGCGCTGATGATCTCGTTCTCGGCAGGCAGCAGCAGTGGCCCTCCTGAACCCAGGTCAGTATCTTGCTGCTCAAGGCATAATTGATTGAAAGGCGTGAAGTAGCTCACAACCGATAAATTTTGTGAGTTCAATTTGACGAAGCTATCTCCGGCATCCTTTCCGCCTCCTTTAAGGTCGAAGGTGCCGTTGCCGGACATGAAGTAGATGTTGCCATTGCTATCGGCGGCCAATCCACCGCCGGCTTGCCAGATACCTGCCTCGGAACCGTTTGGAGAGTCGTTATAGACGGCAACGCGCTTGAGAGTGGAAGCATTATACCCCATCACCCACCCATGATAGGGGCCGATATCGCAGTGTGAGGCCCAGGCGATATAAACCACGCCGTTCAGCAGCAAGAGGCCGGCACGCTGGCCTTCGCGCAAAGCATTAAAGGTAATATGCCCATTGATGCTGCCATCGCCGCTGCCCTTAACTTTCGCGGCAATCGTTGCCGGCTGTTTCACCTCGTTACCGGTCGTGATATCGATGGCGTGCAGGCGCTGGAAGTATTGACCGTGTTCTTTAGTCGCGGCCACCGCGTACAAAATGTTGGCATTGGCATCGATCACCGGCGTGCTGGTGATGCCAATCTCCGGTGTGAGGTCGCCGCAACCCGTATCGCTGCTGGGGATGGGGGTGATAGCGGGAGGATTGATAAAGCTGGCGTGCCACAACAGCAGATTCTGGTCGGCATCGAAGGCGTAGACACTGTCATGTTCGGTCGCTACGATGACCATGTTGTGCAGGCTGCCACCGGTATTGACATTGGGCACGAAGAGCGGCTGCGCATAGACCTGCCCGTCAACCGGGTACGAGAGTTTTTTGCCGAACTGCTTCACATTGACATTGCCTGTAGTGAGGATGGTTTCATTCAGGTTTTCGCCTGTGCGATAGGTGTCATACTTGTTGGTTAGCACGGCTGTGTTTGATGGCGCCGGGTGATAGGCGCCTGGTGCGGCACCTGCTTGAGCATAAGCCGTACTTGTTAGTCCTGTTGCTCCCGCGAGCATGAGAAGGAGAAGGCCCGCTCTTATTATAAAGAGAGCGCCGGGAGACGAAAAAGGCCCGTTTTTGGGCCAGAGAATCATGCGGTCTTTTGACATAAAGCATGTCAATCCTTTCTTCATCACAAAACGAGAGGGGCGTAGCGCATGAACTCCAGCCGGGATAAGAGCCATCCCTTGCCCTCACAAAGCAAACGAGCATTGCAAGGAAATTATAAACATATTCTCTATTTTATTCAAGCAATAAGATGATATTTTTTGAAATATAATGAAACAATATGAGGTGATTTGAAGTGGTGACGCTCAGATTTCCTCTCTGCATGATTTCTCCCCCTCAAAAATGGCAGGATCAGAACATCTAGTACTTTGTGGGCCGCCTGTCAAAAAATGAAACTTGCTTGCTTACTGCATCGTACAAACTTGTAGATATTGGACATCTCCGTTTTTGGCAACTTCCACAATCGTTACTCAACCCGGAGGGTATGACGATGAATAACAATCCTATCAATCCTCGTCGGAATCGCAATCTGCTCATCTTTTTCGTGTTGCTGGCTGTAGTCGTCTTGATCGCCAGCTTTGCTTTATCGTATGTGTTTTTACACAGGCCTAACTCGTCGCTAACGACTTCCGCTACACCCACGCCAGCTGGAACCTCATCGGGGCCGGCCACGTGCAACGGCCAGGGTGTGACAAAAAATCCCGATGGCTCCTATACCTTTTCCTGGCTGCACATCAATTCGCAGGGGCAGGTCGTCGATTCGCATAATTGCCTGGTTCACCTGCTTGGCGTGAATATGGGCGGTCTGTTCCTCAGTTCAGCCGGACACGAACCGCTGGCATCGGTTAGCTGGTATAAGCAGAATGTTCCAATGAACGTGGTACGCGAAGCCATCAACACCTACTGGTGGGACACTAACGTCTACGTGCCGGACGCGCACATGCATTACCAGCAGTGGCTCGAAACGGTGATCAACTGGCAAAAGCAGAACGGCAACTACGTGATTATCGACGCTGCCACGCAATTCCACAATCCACCCTGCGGCACGGGAGTCACTGTTCCCTGCCCCTCGCAGAACCAGGCGAGCAAGAATACTCCACCCAACCCGCAAGAGCAATCAACCTATCAGCCTACACCTTTGCAGGCGCTCACTGACCTGGCAAAGTTATATGGCAATGACCCACAGATCATCTTTGACGTGTGGAACGAACCCTCGCCCAAGGAGATCAGCGGCATCAGCATGCAAACCTACTTCCAGTACATGAACCAGCGCATCGACACGGTGCGGCAATATGCGCCCAATTCCATCGTTATGGTCTACGAAAACGGCCTGTCGCAGATCATGTCCGGTCAATATCCCATGTACGCGCAAAAAAATCTTATGTTTGATGCCCACATCTACGATGCTGGCTGGAAGCCGGGTGACACAACCGGGCTTGTCTCCTTCGTACATGCGCACGGAGACGCCTTTATCGTCGGCGAATGGGGTGGAGTTCCTGGTCAACCCTCGCCCAGCGTCATGATCCCTTTTCTCAAGCAGTATGATGTCGAGGCCTGCTACTTCGGTTCGAAAGACCTGGTAAAAGGCAGCGCCGCTAAGTCCGCTCAGTTGCAGCTCAACAGCATCGGCCAGGCTGTCGCCAGCGGCTATGGCTCGATCTTCTCTTCATAAGGAGGATACCCAGGGACGTAGAGCCAGGTAGAACGCTCATTTGCCTTGCTGCTATCCTCTGATGTATATTTTTTGTGAAGAGCAATATATATCATGAGGATGAAAGGCAGAACGTACAGTGACCGAGACAAACAACACCACCGACCGGTGGAGCGAGAGCGATTCACAGATATTCCTGAACCACAGCGAGGTATTTGTGCCGGGGCGCGCGGAACAGCTCGCGAGCCTGCTACATCTCATTCCCGCACAGGCGGATGAGGCTTGCACGATTGTCGAATTGGCGGCGGGTGGCGGCATACTGGCACGCGCAATCCTGGAGCGCTTTCCTGCCTGCCATTACGTGGCGCTGGATGGTTCGGAGGTTATGCGCGACCACCTGAGCCGTTCGCTGGCCATGTTCGGGAATCGCCTCGAGGTACGTCCTTTTGAGCTTGAGGAGCAGGATTGGCGCGTGGCTCTGCCTGCTCCCTTGCGCTGCGTGCTATCATCGCTGGCCGTCCATCACCTATCGGACGAGGGCAAGCGCCAGCTTTTCAAGGATATAAGCGAGCGATTGGAGCCGGGCGGAGCCTTACTGCTGGCCGATATCGTCAAACCCGCGACGCCCCACATTGCCGAACTCTTCGCGCGGCAATATGATGACATCGTGCGCGCGCAAAGCGTGGCCACCTATGGCGATTTGCGCGGCTACGAATCGTTCCAGGAGTTGAAATGGAACTATTTCATCTACGACTATGCCGACCCCAACTCCTACGATAAGCCATCCCTGCTCAGCGACCAGCTTCTATGGCTCCGCGAAGCAGGATTCGGCATGGCAGATTGTTTCTGGATGCAGGCCGGGCATGCAATCTACGGCGGCTACAAGTAGTTCCAATCCCCAGTGGGAAGCCGGGAAAAGGTCCGGTTCCTGCCGCTTCTCCGTGGGGAGCGTATAGTGATCAAACCCGAACATGTCAGGTGCAAATGCACTAAGAGGTGTTACAGATGGCAAAGCACCATGTAACTGTGGCTATCAAGCGTGTATACGACCCGCCTGAACCCGGCGACGGCACGCGCGTCCTGGTGGATCGTCTCTGGCCGCGTGGCCTCTCC
Organism: Ktedonobacteraceae bacterium; assembly: GCA_035653615.1. Classification (NCBI taxonomy): domain Bacteria; kingdom Bacillati; phylum Chloroflexota; class Ktedonobacteria; order Ktedonobacterales; family Ktedonobacteraceae; species Ktedonobacteraceae bacterium. The sequence goes on from DASRBN010000027.1 coordinate 23,328, forward strand.
AAAGAGCGCGCAAAGGTCGATCTCTGGCTCAAAGAGGTCGCGCCCAGCAATGACCTGCGCAAATGGTTCGGCCACGATCCAGAGAAATTCCCAGAATTTCGCCGCCGCTACGAGGCCGAGCTGCGATCTGAACCAGGTCAGGAAGCGCTGGCAAAATTGCGCGACCTGGCCGGTCAGGGGAAGGTGACGCTAGTGTTTGCCGCGCACGACAGCGAACATAATAACGCGGTCGTCTTGCGCGATTTGCTGGCATAGTGGAGCCGGTAAACGCGGACAATGTTGTGTTTGCGTTCGGGGGCTTATCTGCATTAGGATTCCCTGGCAGGTAAATTTCTCAATACTCGCTTACCCTCGCCAAAATGTGGCAGAGAGCAGGGATTATATACTCAGGAGAAATGCAGCATGGACCCGAAACCAGGTGCAGAAGATCCGGCGGCGCAGCAGACGAGCGATAGACCAGCACAGGTGGGTATGCAGAGCGGCATGAACCGGCGCTGGCGGTATCGTATTGATCGCGAACACCCTATCGGCGGTGAAATGTCCGATATCGTCAAGGGTCTTTTCACACGCATGCGTTTGCCCTGGCTCTTAGGCCACCATGCGCAGACGCCGGTTCTTGCCATCTTCAGCTTCATTAATGGCTGCATCAGCATTGGCATCATGTCGGCGCTGGCCCTCGTTACGCACACTGCATTTATCTTCCCTTCGCTCGGTCCCACTGCTTTCCTCTTTTTCTATACGCCTACCGCTCCAGCCGCCTCTCCGCGCAACACCATCGTCGGTCATGCTATCGGTGTGCTGGCCGGCTATTTCAGCCTGGTCGTGACCGGTCTAACGATGGCCGGGCCGGCTCTTTCCGTCGGCGTCACCTGGCCGCGTGTCCTCGCTGCGGCTCTCTCGCTTGGCCTCACCGCGGGATTGATGGTTTTGCTCAGATCTCCACACCCGCCGGCAGGCGCTACCACGCTTATCATCTCGCTTGGCCTGTTGACGAAACCACTGCAGCTGCTCATACTGATGGTGGCTGTGGTACTGCTTACTTTACAGGCTTTCATTATCAATCGCCTTTCCGGCATTCCCTACCCACTCTGGAATCCACGTCGCGAGCCTGACGAGGAGGGAAAGAAAACCCGGGATAGCGTGAAGTCGAGTTGAGATAGGAGGTGTAAGCGTATCCGGTTGTTACCGGCAAAGCGTGATATACTATGACAGATTGGCCTGACAAGACAACTGGTTACATACATTTCATGCAGGCCACGAGGAGGAAAGCAATGAATGATAGTGAAATCCTGCATCGTATCACGGCTCTGGTGGACGAAGAACATCACCTGATGCAACAATCAGAAGAAGAAGGCGGTCTGAGTGACGAGGAACGCACGCGCATGCACGAACTACAGCTTCAACTGGATCAATGCTGGGACCTCTTGCGCCAGCGTCGCGCCCGCCGTGAATTTGGCCTCAATCCAAACGAGGCGCAGGTGCGCGATCCGAACATCGTGGAACACTACCAACAGTAATCGCATACTATGACAAACATCTTGATCATCACCTCTCGCACCGGTGGGGGCCATATGAACCTCGCGCTGTCGCTTAAGGATATGCTTGGCGCGAGGTTCTCTATTGATATCGTTGATCCTTTCCCACCTGTTGTTGACAGGTATTACGCCGGGCTCAGCCGCAACTTCCTCACACTGTGGGATTGGCAATACAAATATACCGATAATGAATTTGCCTCGCTCTGCCTGCATAAAGGGCTGGCGTTACTCGGCCAGAAACGGATCGCAGGCCTTATCGAGCAAGCTGCCCCTCAACTCATCGTTTCAACGCACGCGCTCTTGTCTTACGTCGTCGCGTCTGCAAACCGGCAAACCGGTCTGCATATCCCGCTGGCGTTCCAATTGACCGATCTCGAATGCGTGCATACCACCTGGTTTAGTGAGAAGTTTGCCGATGCCTACCTGACCCCTACGCGTGAAATCTTTGCCCAGGCGAGCGCGGAGGGAATTGAGCAGGGCCGCCTGCACATAACGGGCAGGCCCGTGCGCAAGCAATTCTTACAAACATATGATTCCGCTTGCAGGGCTGAAACGCTCGCGAGCCTGGGACTCTCGCCGGACGCCTTTACCGTCTTTCTCCAGGGTGGCGCGAAAGGTTCCGCCAGAATCGAACGCACCATCTCCAGCATTTTTGCTGCCGGCAGCGCGCGGGCACCCATTCAGATTATCCTGGCAGCAGGCAGCAACAGCGCCATCATCTCGCGCTTCTCAGCTATACCCAGCCTGCGAGTGCTGCCATTCACCGAAACCATCGCGCCTTACATGGCCGCTTCGGACCTCATCGTTGGCAAAGCGGGGGCGAGCTTCCTGACGGAAGCCATCATGCTCGAGAAACCATCGCTCATCACCACCTACATCCCCGGTCAGGAAGGGCCAAACCTGCGCTTCATCGAACGCTATAACCTTGGCTGGACCTGCCTGGATGCGCGCGGCCAGCAAAAACTGCTGACTCGCATCGTGCGGAACCCCGACCTCATCGCCGAAAAAGTCAGCAGCATTCAATCATACAAGCAATGGAATATGTCGGCCAATGCCAGCATTCCGTCCGTCTTCAATAGACTGCTGGGCTATCAAGACACTCTTGAGGCTTAATGCCTTCAATCTGGCCCCTACCCTGCCTTTACTTGAAAGCCTGTTTCCCTGGCTTCGAAACGACATTGCTGGCATTGCGCCAGTTTACCGTCGGCGTGATCAAACTGTGATCGATATGCTCGCGGTGTTCGATGGCCAGCTCGATCAACGATTGTAGCACGCCGTCGTTCAGCAGGTGTGGATCGAGGCCAAGCTCGATCAGGCGCGTATGCACTGCGTTGTAATAGTGCTGCTCCGCCTCAACGCGAGGATTGGCCATGTGCGCGATTTCCACCTTCAATCCCATCTCCTTGCCCTGCCGCACCACCATGTGCGCCAGGTCGAGCAGCGAGAATTGTTCCGTGATCTGATTGAACACCCGGTACTCACCCGCACGGATTGGAGACAGGATCGCCAGTTCGATACAGCGAATCGTGTCTCGTATGTTGATATAGCCGCGTGTCTGCCCGCCCTCACCATAGACGGTCAGGGGATGGCCCACCGCAACCTGCACGCAGAAACGGTTCAGCGCCGTGCCATAAATCTGATCGTAATCAAAGCGCGTTGCCAACACCGGATCGAGCATCGTCTCATCCGTCTCGACTCCGTAAACGACTCCCTGGTTGAGGTCGGTTGCGCGCAGCCCCCAGATTTTGCAGCAGAACATGATGTTATGGCTGTCATGGACTTTAGAATTTCCACACCAGAGAGGTTTACCATTGCGCCGAACCAGAATGATACCATCTCCTGGAACTTCACAACAATAAACCATGCCTGCGTAATCCTCTATCCAGTCGTTAGGATCATCTGGGAGCTGATTGACCTGAAAAACTGTCGTCTTTGTGAAGTTTACTCGATATTCGCGATTCTTTGCCCACCCAGTACCTCCTGCTCGATCAAAGTAAGAGATGTTTGCGGAAAGTCCTAACTTGAGAGCCATTTCCTGCACCTCATCTGCGAGCTGCCGCGAAGATGTATAGTAGCGCCCGTAATCACGCTCATTATCCATCCATAAGCCATCACCTGACATCATTGCCTCGAAAAGAATACGGAGTTGCCGCTTTGACAGGTTTAGCAATTCGCGCGGTATGTGTTTGGTTAGACTTGTGCCAATCTGAGTAAGGTAAACAGCAAGCTGTGTAGAGAACAAATAATGCCCCTCTAGCTCATTGTTCCTATCTGGATAGGAATATACACTATAGGTACAGCCTAGTAAGGCGGCTATCCTCTCGAAGACTGTTTTTACTTTCCTGGACTTTGCACCTGGTTTCTGATTGATACAGATACAGTTTGGCACTTTTTTAAGCCATACTCCATCAACAGATCCCTCAGCAATGTACCATCCCAGGAAACGTAGCCAGTCATCCATAGGTAACTCTATAGCTGGCTTACGAGCATTTATATCGCCAAAGACATAGTAGCCGGGTAGAGTAAATGTTTCACGTTCTTCGCCATTCCACTCACAGGTGAGATGATAGCGATTGTACTTACCAAGTATGTCTTTTGCCTCCTCAAAGCGCATCGCTTCGGTACCATCCCGGCGTTTGAAAGAAGTAACCATGCGGTGATTTGGTGTCACACACAGATCAATGCGTCTTTGCTCAAGGTAGTACATAGGACCTTCATATAGGTACGATGTAAGGGCTGTTGGTTTCTCATAAACGATATGAGGATCGTCAAGTTGTCTTGTAGCTATCTCATCATTGTAACTCAGATCCTTGAAGAGTTTCCACCCACTCCGTGTCAGAACCTCAGTTCTATCATCATAACATAAATGATAGATTGAGCCAGGCTGCTTGGGATACGGCAGCACGTCCGAACGACCCTTGTGATGAATTTCGATAAAGCCCTCTTCGATATCGATATTCGGCGTCCCATATTCGCCCATCGTGCCTAATTTTACCAGGTGGCTCTCTGGCGCGTATTCGCGCATGGCATACAGCACATTCAGCGTGCCGATCACATTGTTCGTTTGCGTAAAGACCGCGTGCTTGCGATCGATCATAGAATAAGGGGCGGAGCGCTGTTCGGCAAAATGTACAATTGCCTCCGGTTCGCTTGCTTGTATCGCGGCAACAAGCGCATCATAGTCCATTGTATCGCCGACATGTATATGGATGGTGCGCCCTGTGATCTCTTTCCACCTCTTCACCCGTTCATACAGCGTCGAGATAGGCAGGAGGCTATTAAACCCGCGTTCTAGATCAAACTGCCTGCGCATGAAATTATCAAAGACCGTTACTTCGTGTCCCTTTTTCGAAAGGTACATCGCTTGTGCCCAACCGAGGTATCCGTCTCCGCCGAGTATCAGAATACGCATAGTTCCTCCAAAAGACAAAGATCAGTTTCACCCTTGCTTGTTACGATATCACAAAAAAGCAATTCGCAACAGGCCTGAGATGCTCGTTCATAAATATCGTTCAGAAAGTATACGTAGCACCACGCTCCTGGATATACACGGGCACTATGACTTTTTTCCTAATCCCTCTCTAAAATTTCCAGCATTTTTGCCGATTATTTGAGGTCAAAGGAATAACTTGAAACAGGGTGAAGTATTGACTCATGCGTTTATCTTGTTAGAATGCTAAACAGCCATTCTAGGGGTTGTTTTATATGAAACCTATGGGGTGACCATTCTGGTGGCCCATGAAAAAGGGAGTCGTAGATGTCACGTTCATTTAAAGTAATTGCTGCCAGTATCATATTGCTGGCTATAGTCGCCGTAGGGGTCCTCTGGTACGCACCAAAGGGCTCATCGAATGCTGCCTCCAATGGTATTCGACCGGCCGTCACCCAGGCTAATGGCCCGTATAGCGTCAGTGGCAATCAAATTCTCGACGCTCAGGGGCATCCCTATTTATTTCATGGAATTGGCCGTGACTCACTGGAGTATGACTGCAATACCGACGGCTATTTCGATTCCACTCACCTGTCCTATATGGGGTATGGACACAGCGGCAATGGCATTACCTATTGGGATGCCAATACTATTCGTCTTCCACTCACCGAGGGCTACTGGCTGAGAGATTTTCCTTCCAAACATTGTGTGCATACCCAGTACCAGAACCTCGTGAAGAGTGTAGTTTCGACCCTCACCGGCATGAATATGAATGTCATTATCGATCTGCAATGGACTGATGCCGGTGGAGCGGCCCCCGGCAGCGGTGCCGCATTTGAAATGCCGGATGCTGATAGCGTCACCTTCTGGACACAGGTTGCTACCATGTTTGCCGGTAACCCCAATGTCCTTTTTGAATTATACAATGAGCCTCATCCTGCTCCAGGCAACTGGGCATGCCTGATATCAGGTTGCGCGATTAGCGGCGATAAATCGTATGTCGTCGATTGTAATTGCTACATTACCGCCAACTATACGGCTGTTGGTATGCAGGCGCTGGTCAATGCTGTGCGCGGCACCAAAGCGAATAACCTGGTTCTTGTTGCTGGAATGGACTGGGGCTTTGACCTCAGCGGCTTCGGCCAGAATCCTATCACGGGCGGAAATGTCATCTATGACACGCATCCCTATCCTTATTCTGAGAAGATGCCCCAATACTGGGACAATGCTTTTGGCAATATCAGCAAAACCTATCCTGTCATCTCTGCTGAGAATGGCGAATATGATTGTGGCACCAGTTATATGAGCCGCCTGCTGACCTACTTTGATGCTCATAACATCAGCTGGATTGGTTGGGCGTGGGTCAACATCAACTCTGCCTGTGGTTATCCACAACTCATTATCGATTATAATGGCACGCCGGCCCCCAATATGGGTGTGTTGATCTGGCAATATCTGACGAGTTATGCCAATGGTACGCTCCTACCAGGGCCAATCAGTTCTACCTGGTACTTTGCCGAGGGTAAGGTTGGCCAGGGCTTTATCGAATGGCTCACCATACAGAACCCTGATCCCGTCAATTCCTGTTCGGTCAAAATTCAGTATCTTCTGACGACCGGTACAGTGACCTATAACCGCACCGTCAATCCCAAAAGCCGGTATACGGCGTCGGTCAATAGTGATTTAGGTACTCCACCCAGTTCTAGTTCATACAAGACAGATTCCATTATCGTTACCGTCAATAATCCGACCACCTGTTTCGGTGTCGTGGCGGAGCGCCCCATCTACTTCACCAACTTCTTTGGCGAGAGTAGTGGCAGTGTCGTCATGGGTACGGTAACGCCCGCCAAGGTCTTCTACTTTGCCGACATGCCCACGGTGAAGGGTTCCGACTCGTTTATCACCATCCTGAACCCGCCCGGCGGCAGTACGGCAACCGTTACCGCGACATATTACGCGGGAGGCAAGCAGGTTGGCTCCGCTCAAACAACCACAGTCACGGGCGGCAGGCGCCAGACGATCAATCCACCGCCAATGTCGCAGCGTGTCATTGCCATTGTAACCTCATCGCAGCCGGTGGTAGTGGAGCGACCCACCTACTTCAGCAGCTTCCCGGCAGGTAGCGTTGGCAATGTCTCCGGTGCAGCCTCGGTTGTAGGCGCGCTCAGTTCCGCCAACGAGTGGTTCTTTGCTGAGGGTCATAGCGGCAGCGGTTACCAGGAGTACTTCGTGATTGGCAACCCCGATCCGTCGAACACTGCACAGGTGAATATTAAACTTGAGGGCGCGGGTGGATCGCAATCGTTCCCCGTCACCGTCGGGCCGCGCAGCCAGGCCATCTGGGATGTGAACGCGCATAGCAGTGCCGATGTCTCGGCAGATATCACCTCTCCTACCGCGGGCATCGTTGTGGAGCGTGAGATCTTCTTCCACTATACCGGTCAGAATATGAACAATGCCACGGGCGCGACCGATATCACTGGCGCCGTTGGTCCGGCGGCCTCTCGCTCCGAGTCATTCGCCGAGGGCTATGTCAACACGGACTTCAACGAATGGCTTACGCTCTTCAATCCTACCGGCAGCAATGAAAACATTTCGGTGACAATTGTCAATGGCTTTGGCAGCGTCTATTCGTTTAACGTCAATGTACCTGCCAACTCGCGGTCGGTCCAAAATATTACGACCATCGTACACCAGAACCTGTATAATGGCAGCCAATCCCAGGGCTACAACATTTCAATGACTGTGCAATCGTCCGGCTACTTCTTCGCCGAACGCGTCATGTATTGGAATGTAGGTACCACACAAGGCGGCAGCGATGATATAGGCTACATGGGTCTCTAAACTCCAGCGATAGTTGGAAGTGCAGAGAGGCCAGCGTATCCGATCCCGGCCGGGATCGGATACGCTGGCCTCTCTGCACTTCCAACTTAGGAAATTGAAATGCGCTTCAATGCCTGCGACGCTTGCCGGAACAAATCCGGCCCACTAAAGCCGGAGAATTGTCCCTCTGCCGCCAGGTGTGGCTCCAGCGAGAAAAAGCCATCATAGCCATCCGCGCGCAATCGTCGCAGCAGTTCGGGCCATCTTGCCACGCCCTCTCCGGCAGGCACAACTTTTCCATCGGCACGCGCGTCCTTCACATGTACATAACGCAGCCAGGGATGTATGGCCTCATAGGCGTCGGGGTAAGGTATCTGGCCGCACTGGATAAAATTTGCCGGGTCGAGAATGGCCTGGAAATGAGCATCATTGATGCTTTCCAGCAAGTCAACGCAGCGAGCGATAGTATCCCCGTAAATATCCTTCTCGTTTTCATGCAGCAGCGTAATGCCGGCAGCATCCGCCCTGGCAGTCATCTCACGCAGGCGCCGCAGTACCTCGTCTCGCCATTCTGCCGGATCGCTTTTCGCGGCTTGTGGGGGATAAAAGGAGAAAATGCGTATGTAGGGCGTGTCAAAAAAATGTGCCAGCGCAATAGCCCGCTCGAAGCGCCCTAAATGCTCATCGAAGGGACTATCCACAGGCACTTTATCGATGGGCGAAGCAATGGCGGAAACTGCCATGCCCTGCTCATTAAGCATGCGCCGCAGTTCGTCTACCTGCCCATCGCTCAGATCCAGCACATTCGTTCCCCAGGCAGCGCGCAGGTCGAGGAAATGAATATCTTCGCTTTGTAATACCGCGATCTGTTCGCGTGGGTCGAGAGCAATTTCGTCGGCAAAAGCGGAAATGTGTATCATGCCAGCAGGACCTCCTTATGCGTGCGGGCCGATTCATAAATGCCCAGGATAATTTCCACGGGGCGCCGTCCTGCATAACCATCTACAAGCGGCGTCCCATTCTCACGAATAGCGCGCATCATATCCGCTATCTGCGCGGCATGGCTCCTGATAGCCAATGCGGCAGGATTCTGAGCCGCCCCCTCCGCATCCTGTGTGCCCGTCCGGGTCTCTTTCTGGCTGCCTCCACTGGCTCCATAGGCTCCCACTTCCTGCTGATCGTCTCGCGCCAGGTGCAGGTAGCCCAATCGATCATCCTCGATCACTGCCGATCCCCTATCGCCAAAAATTTCGACGCGCGTCGTCACGCCCGGATAGGCTCCCGTTGTAGCCACAATCGCGCCCAGCGCACCATTCGTGAAGCGCAGCACGGCCACGGCCACATCTTCCGTCTCCATGCAATGCGCCAGCGTATCCGTATAGGCGTAGATACTTTTGACCCTCCCCATCAACCATTGCAGCAGATCAATCGAATGGATAGCCTGATTCATCAATACCCCTCCACCGTCCAATGCCCAGGTGCCGCGCCATGCGCCGCTATCATAATAGGCCTGCGATCTCCACCACGGCACAAGCGCGTTGCCGAGTACCAGCCGTCCAAGGGCCTGCTCCTCAACCAGTTGATGCACGCGCATCGACGCCGGATCAAAGCGATGCTGGCTGATAACCGCCAGCTTCACATTCATTTCGCGCTGTACGCGCAGCATCTCATCAATCGCCTCAAGGCTAATCTCCATTGGCTTCTCTACAATCACGTGTTTTCCCGCCCGCATCGCCAGGCACGCGAATTCGCCGTGCAAACCGCTGGGCACGCAGATATCCACCACGTCCAATTGCTCGCGTGCCAGCATCTCCCGCGCATCAGTATAGGCGTGAATGCCGTGCTTTCCGGCAAGCTTCTGCGCCGCGGCTGGCACGATATCGGCTACGGCGACCAGTTCAGCACCGGGCAGAGTGCGAATCGCATCGGCGTGCGTCGGACCAATTACACCGCCTCCAATAATCCCAAAGCGTAGTTTCTCTGACATCGCTCTAATTCTCCTGGCTCAGTATCTTTGTCGTTTCCTGGAAAAAACGCTCAAGCGACTCGTATAGGGCATCTCTAGAACTCTCCAGAATCATCAGCAGGCATGTTCGCCCGACCTCGATCATCGCCTGCCACGTGCTTACCGCCTGGGCGCGCAAAAATGTATCGTTATAGCTGCCAAGGAGCATGGTTTCGGAGTCGCGCACCAGCAAGCGCAGGCTCACCAGGCGAGGCGGCCCATCCATCTCGCTCTGCTCGGTCGAATGGTAAGCAGCAGGCGCGCGGCGAATCTTTACAGGAACACCCAGCAGTACGTTGCCGATCCGGTACATGTGCGAGGCGATCAGCTTCAATACATCCGCGGCTATCTCACCGTTGATGGTGAAATCCAGGTAAGAGAGGGATGCAGGGGAGATAGCCTGCCCATTTGGGGCAGTCAGCGCTAATCGCAATGCGGCAGCATACATGGATGCAGGATCTCCCTGTACCCTCATCTCTGGTGGGGCATACAGCATAATGGTTCCACTCGAGACGCTTGCTTTCCAGCCCTGCACGAACTGCAAAGGATCATTCATCATGCGCAGTGACCGCGCTCGTGTTTTATAGTTCTCGACGGCAGGTTGACCGGCGAATCGAATGCGATGCAGGTATCCATAGAGAGCCATGCTCAATTGCCATTCCAGGAAACTGGCCGTCAGGGCGATCAAGCGGCGTCGCGGCTCATCGCTGGCAAGCAATGGCTGGTAGAGCACGAAATGCCCGGCTTCGTCCTCCCTTTCTGCGATATCCGTCTCCATCCGTACATGCAATAAACCGCGCGCCGAATAGCCGGGTGCTTTGGGGTTGAGCGCCTGGTTCTCGAAGACCACGACTCCCTTACCGCTCTTGCCCAGGCTCTCCTCCATCAACTGTTCCACCCAGGGTATGAACGCCGACCATCCAGGGGGCATTTGCAGCGGCATCCCGCATCTTCCATCCACGCTTGCATCGCTCAGCGCAGCTGCCAGTTGCACAAATGGCGAATCCGCCGGACGCGAGGTCGCGAGCTCCAGATTATACTCGCCCCAGGCTTGCTGGAGCAATGTTTCAAGCAGGCCTGCTTTTCTTACTGGCTGGCCGTCTGTAGGATTTTCTTCGTGAATGTCGGGACCTGTATCATGTGAGGGTGGTGGCCGATGAATCGGCGATGGGCGCGATAAATCGGCCACCGGTGGTTGAACCGGCTCTTGTGGCTGTTCGCTGTCTGATTTCTGCTGCAGGCGTGTCAGGTAAAGGGCGGCGGGCAGCAAGAAAACTCTTGTGGTTGGAGCGCTCATACGCCCGCCGGTGCCGGTTCCACCATCCAACTGCAAAGAACGTGTGGGTACCTGGTGTTCCTGGGCAAATGTGTCGAGGTAAGAACCCGGCAGTGTCATCACGAGTAGATGCCGTGCCGCTCGCAGGCGCGCCTGTTTCAGCAGGCCGGTAAACCATTCCAGGTGCGTGATAGGTTCCTCAGAGGTCATTCCCATCGAAACGCCGATCATCATCACATCATCTAGCAGCGCGCGCAAAAACTCGGGGTTTGATATTGTGCCAACTGCCGGCAGCCTCAGATTCTTAGCGGCCGCTATCCTGCGCACAATTTCATTCAATGCTGCCGGGTCTGTGCTATCAAGTGGATAGATCGTGAAGTGATCCGGGTCACTGCCACTGCAAAAGCCGAGATCGGTGAAGACGCGCACGGCGATGACAGAGCCACCCATGCCTGCCCAGATAACATGGCGAATGCCGCGCTCCCATAATTCCCGTGCCTCAATTTCTACCTCCTCCAGCATGATAGGATCGGCCAGCAGGCGAGGTATACCCTCCACCCAATCCAATTTGAGAGCGCCATCCTCGCTGCCGAGTACGGCCATCAGTCCTTCCTGCCGCCGCAATTGACCGATGGCATCCTCCTGGATGAGCCTGCGCATTGAGGGCGAATCTTCTATGTTCATGGCTTGAACTCTTTCCTTCTAAACTCCGGCGGATTTTTCAGATATCTGTCCAGATCAGGATCGTACTTCTACAAATTTTTTGCGCGGTAAAGCATTTCTCCCGCATGTGGCACGACCAGAATTCCTTGGTTCTCTCGCCCTTTCCATGCTTCGGGGCCGATTTTCTTATAGTCAGCATAACCCAGGTTGACATGGCGGCAGCGGGCTTCGGAAATGCCGGTTGCCAGCGTCACCTGGATGCGCGGCGTTTCGATGCCGGTTTTTGCATCGTAAGTGCCTGTACCTTTTACGTGTGTGCTGTGGGCCAGGATACTGCCGGGCACATCTTTGAAGCGATCCCACTGCTTCAGAAAATAATCTCGCACGTGGTAACCTACCTGGTCGATCAGTTTGCCATGCGTGTAGGATATTTCTTGAAGGTGTGGAGCATAGATGATGACCTCGCCACCATCGGCTATCGCCGGCTCCGTTTTGTACATGGCCTTGGCAGCAGTCCACAGGTCGTCGTACATCTCCGACGGCATGGAGAGAACGCGGCGAAATGGCGTATCGACCGTAATGATGTTGAGGCGCGCGGAGAGATCGGCTGCCTGGCTCCAGGCGTCTTTGCAAGGGCCGATGTAAAGGCCGTGCAGATCGGTTCCCTGCATGACAAGCGCCATGCATAGCAGCGGTTTTTGGACAAACTCTGCTGCTCGCTCGATCACCCGGCGTACAGGAGTATCTTTGATGCCGATGGTTTTCATGCTCGTGATGAGCGCCCCCAGCCAGTGGGTGAAATTGATGATATCCGCCCCGGCGATGCCTGGAAAGAGGTATTTGGCGCCGCCGGAGAAGCCAGCCACCTCGTGAGGGAAGACAGGGCCACAGATAATCAACTGGTCGTATTCATGAATCAGGCGATTAAGCGTGACCGGTATTTCATCGACCAGCAGACCATCTGTGAGCCGGTCGGCCTCCGCGCGCGATATCACGCCTATCGTTTGCAGCTGATCGGGCTTATCCCAGTGGTGATTGTAAATCTGTAGGTTGGGGTAGCGCTCTTTGCGCTCACCTGCTCTAACTCCCACCAGGTGGTCGATTGCCTCGTCCGGCATGGCCGCGTGTGTCCCCAGGGCGATGAGATAGTCCAGTTGCGCGACACGACGGCCAAGCTGTTCATAAAGTAGCCGGAAGAAGAGTGGAATCGGTGCCGTGCGCGTCCCATCAGGAATGATGATCAGTACGCGCCTCCCATCGAGCGGCAAGGGATCAATGGCCCGCGCTATGAGTTGGCGGATATCGTCAACCGCCAGAATCGCGGTTGTTGAGCCTTTTCCTATGGTCATAAATCGTTCTCCCGGCTATTGCCGCAAAAGGGATCGCTCTACACGCCGCTGTATGCCGAAAATCCGCCATCAACGGGGATAACCGTCCCTGTGACGAAGGCAGAGGCAGGGCTGACCAGCCATAACAGCGTTCCGACCAGGTCTTCTGGCATTCCCATACGTCCCATAGGCGTATGCTCGATGATGGACTTTCCGCGTGCTGTCCAGGCGCCGCTTCCGGCATCGGTGAGTAAATAGCGATTTTGTTCCGTCAAGAAGAAGCCGGGGGCCAGAGCGTTGACGCGGATACGCGGGCTATATTCCTGTGCCATGTAGACTGCCAGCCATTGCGTAAAGTTGGTCACGGCTGCCTTGGCCGCGCTGTAAGCAGGAATGCGGGTCAGGGGTCGCAGTGCGTTCATAGAGGCGACATTGACGATGCAGCCCTCTCCTCGCTCGGCCATATCGCGTCCGAATACCTGGCAGCTCGAAAATGTGCCCATAAAATTCAGGTCGAACACTTCACGCGTAGCATGCAAGTCCAGGTCAAAAAAAGACCGTTCGGGGGTCGTTGTAGCATGCGGATTATTGCCTCCAGCGGCATTAATCAGAATATCGACCTGGCCAAACTCCCTGTGTACCTGCTCAAGCGCCTGCTCAAGCGCAACGCGATCAAGCACATTACAGGCTATCCCAAGCCCCTGGCCTCCGCCTGCCTGGATTGCCTTTGCGGTCCGTTCCGCTGATTCCATATGCAGGCTCAAGACTGCCACCCGCGCGCCTCCCTGCGCGAGCGCGGAAGCCAAAGCTCCTCCCAGACCACCACTACCACCTGTGACAACTGCGTTCCTGTTTTGTATGGCGAAGAGCGCTTGAAGATCCATCCTCTTTTCTCGCTTTTGCTGTTCTCTCACAGTATGACAATACCTATTTTACGCTGAAACGCTCTATTGTTGCACGTGAACCGTTACAATAGGACACCTTCCATATTACCATTATCTTGCCTGGATACGATATTGATACCATGCGTACTCAAAACCGGACCTTGTTCGCGCGCTATATAATAGGAAGAATCTATCTGCCTTGAAAGCATCTCGTTGTATACTATGAAACAAAGGCCGGGACATGTCATTCTGAGTGCAGCGAAGAATCCGTGCTGCGTTGGGACATGTCATTCTGAGGCAGCGAAGAATCCGTGCATACTATGAAACAAGGGCCGGGACATGTCATTCTGAGTGCAGCGAAGAATCCGCAGGAACCACGGCGCGACCTGGCTCAGGAGAGATTCTTCGTTGCACTCAGAATGACAAGCGAGAGGGTCTTTTTCGTAACAAGCGGGAGGTTTTTTTTTTCATGACAAGCGAGAGGGTCTTTTTCGTGACAAGCGGGAGGATCTTTTTTTCGTGATAGATATACGAGAGGGTCTTTTTTCATGGCTAGCCATAAAGAGAGGAAATATCATGGCAACAGAAGTAGGACAGGCACACCAGACGGATTTTTATTTGATGGATGAATTGCTGACACCTGAGGAGCGCAGCATTCGCGACAAGGTACGTGCATTCTCCGAAAAAGAGGTCATTCCTATCATTAACGATTACTGGGAGCGAGCCGAATTTCCATTTGAGCTTATTCCCAGGCTCGCGGCCCTGAATATTGCCGGTGGCAGTATTCAGGGCTATGGTTGTCCCGGCATGAGCGCCATCGCATCAGGCCTGATCGCGCTTGAACTGGCGCGCGGTGATGCCAGCATTTGCACCTTCTTCGGCGTCCATTCGGGCCTCGCCATGTCCTCGATTGCTATGCTCGGTTCAGAAGAGCAGAAGCAGCGCTGGCTGCCGCTCATGGCGCGTATGGAGAAGATCGGCGCTTTTGGCCTGACCGAGCCGAATCACGGCTCCGACGCCGTGATGCTCGAAACGCGCGCGCGGCGTGATGGCAACGAATACATCATCAATGGCGCCAAACGTTGGATTGGCAACGCCTCTTTTGCCGATGTCACCATCATCTGGGCGCGCGATGACGAGGGCAAGGTGGGAGGCTTCCTGGTCGAAAAAGGCACTCCGGGCTTCGAACCAAAGGTCATGACCGGCAAGGTGGCCAAGCGGGCCGTCTGGCAGGCCGATATCACGCTCACAGACGTGCGTGTGCCCGCCGAAAATAGGCTGGCCAATGCGCGTAGCTTCAAAGATACCTCGCGGGTGCTGACTGCTACCCGTTCCGGTGTTGCCTGGGAGGCCGTAGGTCATGCAGTGGCCGCCTACGAAATCGCGCGGGACTATACGAGGCAGCGCGTGCAGTTTGGACGCCCGCTCAACAATTTCCAGATCATCCAGACCAAGCTGGCCTCGATGCTTGCCAACGTCACCAGCATGCAATTGCTGTGCCTGCGCCTCGGCCAGTTGCAGCAGGAGGGCAAGATGACGGATGCGATGGCCTCGCTGGCGAAGATGAACAATGCACGGCTGGCGCGCGAAGTTGTCGCGGAGGCCCGCGAGATGCTGGGCGGCAATGGCATTCTGCTGGACTATCATATCGCGCGTCACCACGCCGATATCGAGGCCGTCTTTACCTACGAGGGAACGGATACAATCCAGTCGCTGATCGTTGGCCGGGATATTACGGGAACGTCGGCGTTCGCGCCTCACTAACCTATTGTTCCATCGGCGGCATCTCTTGTGGATATTGCACTGTAGGCTCCTCGTACTGTGCGTTACTGCGGGATTGTTCTTCTGGCGGATACGAATAAGGAGGTACAGGCTCCTGGGCGCTGCCCTGCGTGGGAGTCGGAGTGTATCCCTGCTCATAAGGTGCATAAGGCTCTTCAGGCGGTGGCTCCGGCTCTCCATAGGGTTGGTAGGATTGGTATGGTTGCTGGGGCGGCTGTTGCTGCTGGTAAGGCGAGTATGGCTGCTGCGGCCCCATAAACGAATTGCCGGCCATGGCCCTGCGCAGCAGGCCCAGGATAATTGCCGCGACCACCACCGCGAATATTCCGGCGACGAGCCATGCCCAGATATGGGTGAAAATAAAGGCGAGTAACAGTACCAGAAAGACCATACCGACGATGCCGCCTCCCGGCCTTCCGTATCTATATCGATAGGCGCGGCGGGCATTTCGATAGGCTAATCTCTGCATACGCCACTGCATTCTGGCGGCTCGCCGTGCATCCCGTGCCGCTCGTCTCGCCTGCCATGGGTCCTGGTACGACATACTTTGCTCCTCGGAAATTGTAGCCTGATGAAAACTATTCGCTTGTGCTCTAAAATACTATACCCCACTACCTCGATCATTACCAGAGGAATTTTTAGACTCTACAAAACTTGAAGATGACTAAGCAGGCTCGGGGTTATAAGTGGTAGGCGCAGGATCATCATTATCGTTTTTTATTCCTCTCTCCGTACAATGTTTCTCATTGACGGATAACCAGAATGTCCTTTCGGCGTGGTTAGTGTATCACTTCCGAACCTGGGGGCTAAATTACTTTGCCAGAACACCTCTGGCAAGTTTCTAACCTCTATTGTATGTATACGCAGCAGGGTTGATTTTTACAATTATGAAAAAGGCCATATATGACGTTTTGCAATAATTGAAAGTAAGAGATGCCAGAGAACCGGCATCCCTTGTTTACATCTGCTGTCTTTTAGGCACGATAATCAATATGAGTACCGGAGCCAGCCCCAACAACCCGACTCCTGCCAGCAGACCAAAGCGGCTGGCAACCAGCCCTACGATCCCTGGCAGGACGATCTCAAATGGCGCTCCTAAGCCAATCACCGTGCGTACCATGGCTGAATGTCCTGGCTGGCGTGCATATGCTCCGGCCTGCGCAATTGGATAAAGACCAGAGGCTCCCAGGCTCATTACAAAGAGCGAACAGGCGACCAGCCAGATGGAGTGCAGGGCCAGAAATCCAATCATGCCGGGCAGCGTCAGCACTGCCAGGCCTATCAGGAGCCGGTGAGCTGCGATGCGCTTCACGAGGCGATCAAGGATCATCAATCCTAGAAAACCACCGATCATATGGATAACAATCACCAGGCCGATTACCACCTCGCTTACATGCAGCACATCGTGCATGTAGAGGGCGGCGAAACCAATGAATATCTCATCCAGCATCGTCGGCAAAATTGCAAGGATAGCCCAGCGCAACAGGAGTGGGTCCCGCAGCGCCTTACGCAAGCTTTTTAGTATGCCAATCGATTCGCTTTCCTCTTCATTATGGTGTGAGGAGACTGGACGCGGGAAAGGTCGCAAACTGAGAATCGTTGCTACTCCTAACCATAGGCCCACAGCTAGCCAGCACAGCCCTGTCCAGCCCATGCTCAGCGTGACGAAAGCTGAGACGACCAGGGGCGAGAGCAAATCACCGATACTGCTCATCAATGTCCAGCGCGTCATCGTTCGCATACCATCACCTGGCGCGCTATCGATCAAAGCCGCTTCCGAGAGTCCCACCGCTGTGCCGATGGCCGGATACAGCACAATAAACACGAACAATAACCAGCCGAAGCTGCGTATAGTTCCGGCCAGCGCAAAATCGCAGGCCAGTACAAGCAGACCTCCCAGGATCCACCAGCGTTTTGAGCCACGGTCGCTTACCAGGTTAATGATGGGCTCGAGGATCATACTCGAGATGGCACCGGCGCTGAAAAGCAATCCTACCTGCGCGTATGTCAGTCCCAATTGATCGCGCAAGAGCGGCATGCCCACTATTAGAAAACCCGTCATCAGCTCATCAAACAGGCCCATGCTGAGCAAAATCAGGCGTAATGGCGAAAGATTGCGGAAGCGCGAAACGATATGTGAATTGAACATGCAGGATATAGTCCTCTCTGAAAATGCACACGTGAAATCAAAATGGCGGCGTTTATGAATACATTTTCAGAGAAGGAGGGGCACGCGAATGTTGACACGAATACTTGCGGACACACTGAATAGAGCCGGTTCCGGCTCGAATGTGGAGAAGAGGCTCACAAGTGCTTATGAACCTCAGATAGTATTGAAGCTGTGAAAGTTAGCAGGGGCTACGAGTACTCATATGAATGAACAGGCTCCTCATGCTAAAGGATGTTCCGTACCATGGTCTAAGGCCAGAGAATCAAATTCCTTCCATGGATTACGCAGGGTAGGTGTAGCGAGCAAGGGCAACATGGGTGAGTTTTTCGGAAGCTCCAGGATACGCGCAATAAGACCCTCGGGCGGCTCTAGTTTCTGTAATTTATCAAAGAGCGTATCCACATCGTCCTTCGGCAACGTAGCATCCGGCAAGCGGATATCTGAGGAGTTATCATTTAAAACATAGACATCTGGAGCAAATCGCATGGCTCACTCTCTTTTCCTTACAACACTAACTATCTCTTCTGTTAGTACGTAATAGACAACCAGGAAGTTTCAGTTTTCTCATCGAAATTTAAAGCTTTTTGCGCTCTTCTGATTTTTTTCTTATTTTTCGTTTCTAAAAGCTGAGCATTTTTTAATTGGATCTTCATAGAAAAGTGCTTTTGATGAAAATTCTTTCATCTTCATCAAAACAAGTAAGCAAGAGACTTGACGCGAGAAGGAACGTAGAGGTCTGATGGATCGGGCCTCGAAAGGGACTTGCCTATTGAGCATCCTCGTGTTACACTGCTAGCAAGAGATTACAACTTTTTTAGGCATTCGTCGTATGTATAGTCAGGAAAAGATTTTTCTAATATAACCATATGGTTACTAATGAAAATAGATAATGAGCGGTGAGAGAAATGGAATCGACACTAAATCCTTCAGGGGCACTGGAAGTCTTTGGACCTCTAGGTAAGCCAGCGCGTAAGACACGCCGCCGGCAAAGTACCGGGACGGTCTCACCCCAGGGTATTTTAAGCCAGGACCAGGCGATGGGTAGCGATGCTTCGGCAGTAATGCAGGGTATATCTGGCGCCTATGCGCGAGGGGCAACTGTCGAGGAATTGAGCGACGCGGAGCTTGTCGAACTGGTGCTTACAGGTACGCAGGAGGCTTTTGAGGTACTGGTCGAGCGCTATAAAGATGCTGTACAGAATCTTGCCTATCGTATGTTGAGTAATGTCACGGAAGCCGAGGATGTGACGCAGGAAGTCTTTGTACGCGCATATACTCAACTCTCCACATATAAACCGGCGCATAAATTTAGCACGTGGCTGCTTTCGATTGCCTCGCACCTGGCTATTGACCAGCTGCGACGCCGGCGTTTTCTAGCGTTACCGTTAGAAGATGTGCCATTCCTGGAATGGATTACCGACCTCGGCGCAGGCCCGGAACAATCGGCCCTGCAGGGGGAGCAACACGACGAGATCCAGGCCTACTTGCAGAAGTTGCCCAGCAAGTATCGCGCCGTTATACTTCTGCGTTACTGGTACGACTTATCTTATGAAGAAATTGCCATGGCTCTTAACCTGACACCGGCTCTGGTCAAAGCCCGCTTACACCGCGCGCGTGAGCTACTGGCTCGCTACATACAGGAAAACAAGGAGAACGAGGAGGAGCAGAGCGATGCGTTGCCACGACGCTGACCATCGGCTCACCGCTCAAGATGCAGGGAAATTCGCGCAGCCAGATACCTCGCCGGTACAGGAACAGCTGGTTGATCGTGGCACTGTCCATTCATCAGGACTGCCCCAGCAGCATCTCGATAACATGCTCCAGCCCCCGTTATCGCACATGTACCAGCCGATATCGACCTACCGTATCATGCAGGCAGTGCAGCAGCAAAGGCAGATAACCCGGCAGCTTGAGGAAATCCGCACTCAACAGAAGGCTCGTCTGCGTATCCTTCCGCCGCTGTTGGCATTCATTTTTTCGCTGCTGGGTGCGCTGGCGGTGTTAATAGTGATACTGGCATTTTTCCGGCCTGAGGTACTGGTAGGAATTCTATCGGGGATGGGTGATGTAATTGCAGGCTTTTTCGTTGTCGCGCAGTACCTGCGGGCAGGGTTGACATTCATCACCGGCAACAGTTTGATTCTCTCAGGGATAGCACTTGTCCTGGTGGTCATGATGGGAATGTGGCTTCGCTTGATGCGTTATCCACAAACGTAGAGAAAGCGCCTGTCCTGGCGTCCATTTCGGCATGTGTGGTGTAGAAGGCGAAGGTCATGGTTGCCCAACCATGATAGGGAGTTCCTGTATGCGTAAGACCGGACGTACACCCTGGGTTCTGTTAGTATTGTTTGGACTATTCCTGATACTGGTACTTCCAATCGGCGGACCCCAAAATCTACCGGCACAGTTCATACCAACAATCGTTCAGGCATCGGGTAGACAGAGCGTGGGTCCTACAAGCCAATGTACAACAAGTCACGAAGGGCCATCTTTTGGTGGAACGCTTGTTATCAATGGGCAAGAAGTAATATGTAGCGACATAACCTCGTTTGGTGGGGTAATTACTATTAAGGGTCAGGTACGCGGCGATGTAGTTGCCTTTGGCAGCAGTGTCATTATTGACGGCATCGTGACCGGAAATGTGGACCTGTACGGAAGCAACGCGGTCCTGCATAATGGTTCTCATGTACATGGGAATATTCTTCTTTATGGAGGCAGTTTTTATAAAGACAAAGGGGCGCTGCTTGATGGGCGGCCCATTTACAATTCAGGGCACTTCGGTTGGGTTTTTGGCAGTGATGACACATTCAGTTTCCCTTTCTTGTCTATCCTCACATGGGTAGCGCTGGGTCTGATATTCACTCTACTACTCCCCGAACATGTAATGTTAGTGCGCACAACGGCGGCAAATCATAAAGGCCGCAGCTTCGTTGTCGGATTATTAACGGTATTGATTGCTCCGGCGGTCCTGGTTGTATTGATAGCGCTTATTCTGCCTATTCCGCTGGCAATTATAGTGGCATTAGGGCTGATTGCGGCATGGGCTTTGGGCACGGTGGCAGTCGGGTGGCTCATCGGCGAGCACCTGGTACATGCAATAGCGCCGCAGTACAATAGACGCACCTTGCAGCTACTGGTTGGACTGACAGTGCTGACGCTGGCAGGAGGGTTGCCCCTGATTGGCTGGTTTATCACGGTTGTAGCTGGATTAGTAGGACTTGGAGCAGTCCTCTTAAGCCGTTTTGGGACGCGGCTCTACGGTCGGCCCAAAGGACCCTTGAATCTCTGATGATTGCTTTTATCGACCTGGACTGGAGGTCATCTCTTTACAGGACGAGATTGAACCGTACAAATATATTGGAAAGTTGGGACGGACACCAGAAATGCAGTAGCCAGGAGAAGTAGAGACAGTGCCTTATGCCTGTCCTCGTAGGAGCGCAAGGACAGGCATAAGGCACTATCCCTACCCCTCTCTCTCTCTCTATCTTGCAGGTGTGCCGCCGAGGTGTATATGAGCATTGACGTTGAACTAACCGATCTTGCCTACGGTGGAGATGCCGTGGGCCGTTACGAGGGGCGAGTACTCTTTGTACCTGGAGGGATTCCTGGTGAACGAGTGCGCGTAGAGGTCGTCGAAGAGCGCCGCGGACATGCGCGCGCTGCTCTTTTGGAAATCCTGCGTCCTGCCCCTGAGCGAGTCGAACCGGCCTACCCTCTGCTCACGGATAGTGGTTGCCAGTGGCAACATATCGCCTACCCCGCGCAACTGACCTGGAAAGCGCACATCGTGCGCCAGCTTCTTGTACGCATCGGCAAGCAGCCTGACGCGCTTGTCCATCCTACTATTGGTATGCCTGCCGGTAGCTCGGCCTGGGGCTATCGCAACATCGCATTATTTTCGGTAGGCCCGGAGGGAGAAATCGGCTTCAAACTCACCGACAGCCACGAAGTACAGGACCTCGAAACGTGCGAATTATTGCATCCTGCCCTGGATATGGTCTACCAGCGAGTGCGCAGCAAGCTTAAAGCGTATTTCGGCGATTCTCTCCCTCAAATGATTCAGGGCTTTACCATACGCGGCGCTATCGGCGCGGTCAGCACCCCCAGCTCAAATGCAGAGAGCGTGAGGGCAGTACCCACATTGCTCTGCATGCATGCGCGTCCCGGTTCAACGATTGAAGCGCCACAGCAGTTGGCACAGGAACTGGTGACTACCGCTCCCGGCATTGTCGGCGTCATTATTGAGCGTGTCGGTGGCCGCTACGGTCGTGTCGTGGCAGGTCAGGAGTTCTTGACCGATGTCGTATCCGGTCGCCGCTTCCGGGTTTCCGCCGATTCCTTCTTCCAGGTCAACATGGTACAGACACCGGTGCTGGTTGATCGCGCCATAGCAATGTTGGAGCCTCAACGCGGGGATACGGTGCTGGATGGCTACAGTGGCGTCGGTCTCTTCTCAGCATTCCTGGCTGCTCGCGCCGGTCGCGTGATTGCCATCGAATCGCAGCCCAGCGCTGTGATGGATGCGCGCGCCAATACTACCCTGAACAACCAGAATAACATCACGACGCTGGAAGGGACCTTAGAGCGGCTCCTGGGCCAGTTGTACTACCGCCGTGAACGAGTCGACCTGGCGCTGGTCGATCCACCGCGCGCCGGTTGTCATCCTAAGGCATTGCAGGCGCTGCAATCGCTTGCCCCGCGCGTCATCTGTTACGTCTCGTGCGACCCCAGTACGCTGGCACGTGATATCGCCACGCTCTGTGGCAGCGAGCGCTACCGCCTTGTGGCCGCACAGCCCATCGATATGTTCCCGCAAACATACCATATCGAATGCATCGCGTTGTTGGCACGTACAGGGATGAGATAGATAAATTTCTAGAGTAGAAAGAGACGGGGATGCTTGAGGCTTTCGTGAAGGCCTCAAGCATCCCTTACTTACTCAGCAATACCCGAATCTCCGGTCGCTCGCCTGTATCCAGATCGACGTGAATAACAGCCCCGGCGGGAGGTTCCTGGCTTACGATTACGCCCGCGGGAATCTGGGGGTAGGATGGAACCTCGCCGATGGGAACCACCTTCATGCCAAATTCCTCGGCCCGCTCCACCGCCGTCAGCAAATCCAACTTCTGCAAGTTCGGCACGCCACGGTTGACCATCTGTTTTTCGAGGATCGTCACAACGTTGCTGAACCACTCGTTCAATTCTTGCTTGCGTTTATTATTCGCCTCGATCTTGTCTGCCTTCTCTTTAAATCCCTTGATGGCATAGATCTTATCCTGAATGAAGAAAGGATGATCAATATGGGTCATCTTAATGTCCGGACTGGAACCCGGTGTCTCAACATAGACATCCCCGTATCCAAGCAAGAACTCAAAGACGTTGCTCATCCTCACCTTGACATCGCGGATATTTCTGTACTCCGTCTCGTCACGGGCCTCGTAAAAGAAGATGAACTTGCGCTCGATATCGATGATGCGCTTGTTGGTTAGAATGAACACATCGTCAAAGTAATTGATGATGGTCAGCAGGATGCCGATGATTAAGATCAACACTCCGGCAACAACAAAGCTGGTAAATTGATGGGGGAGATAGATGATGCCAACAAATCCCAGCAGAAGGAGCAGTACAGGAACAGTAAGGCGCATAGCAAGCACATACCTGGACCGCTGAATGTACATGACTGTAAATTCGTCGGTTTGATAGTGAACGTCGGCAGGAATACGTAGCGGCCCTCCAAATGTCCGCAAAGGGCCACGCGGGGCATCTGGTTTTTGCCGGCGTGCATATTTAGCATCTGCATCCTGCAGTTTTGGAACATCTTCCTCTTTTGCCAGTTTCGAAAGTACTTCATCTAGCTCCGGGTTGGCCGGTCTGGGAGGTTTCGCTTTGGCTTGTTTGGCCGCTTTATATGCCTCAGAGACGCCCAGGATGGCATCTCTAATCGCCTTCGGGTTGGGTACATCCTTGATATCTAGACGACCCCCTACCAGGTAGACGTGGACAGTACCATAGGATGCCAGGAAACTCATAGGAGTAGCGCGGTCAACCCCCACCTGCTGTACCCTATCGAGGCCTGTTTCCTGGCGTGTTTGTTGCAGAAAACCGCGCCAGGTCAGAATACGCTTATTGGTAATAATATCGACTTCGAGCCACCAGAGGATGAGGTCTTTGTAAACGAAATAAGCCGCGGTGATGATAACAAGCAGTCCGACGAGCAGGGTTAAAAATGTGAAGAGCGGCTTCAGAGTTGTTTGACCAATATCTACTCCCAGCAGGATGATAAGCAGGAGCAGAGAACCAAGAAAGGGTAAAGCAGAGCGGATAAGAAACCAGGGATGCCTGCGCACCACTTTCCTGACCACTTCATCCGGCTCCTGGCCACGGAAATGCAACTGCTTGTCACGGCCACGCCACAACTGGCGCAGACCGCCATGTATGCGTCGGGGACGCCATGCCTCATCAGGTGCCTGTTGGGGTGCATTGCTGCTCATTTACTCACCTCGGTCTTTCGAGCGGGCAGCCGCAAGGGCCTGCCCCTGGCATTCCTACTGTGCTGTGTCGTCTATGTTTGGATGGACGACCACAAGGCCGCCCCTACTTTTTCCCGCCTGCGCCGCCTTTCTTCGCGTTTGCCGCTATCAGGCCTGCGATGACCGCTATTACCGCAACTACAAAGATGATCAACAAATAATTGCCGACCTGGCTCTGACTCGGCGTACTCACACCGACCGTAATCAGAGGAGATTTGGCAAAGACATTCGTTACGTACTCAATCAAAGCATAGCCGGTGATAACTGCCGGAATCACACCTAAAAAACGTTCGGCGGGCGTAGCCGGCTTTGGAAATGCCCTGTTACCAATAATATACCCCAAACCGACAATAACAACAAAGGCAATGATAGTTACCACCAGTACATTCACATCCGTAGGAGCCGATGGCGTTTTTGTAGAGGATGAGGAGCCACCTGCGATGATTTGCAGAATGACGGGAAGGCGCACAAAAACGAAATCCGCGAGCCCCTTTCCGCCGCCCAGGAACAAAAATAACACCCCTGCCAGCGAAAATGCCATTGAGACTATCTCACGACGCCATCCCCGCATAAAGCCCAGCACGCCAAAAGCAAGCATGGCTATGAAAAAGCACTGCGGTGCCGTTAATAACAAAGCCATATGTTTCTGTTCCCCTCCCTCAAGCGTCAAAGACAATACGATAGTGGGCCAATCAACCGGTAAAGCATGAAGTCG
Source organism: Ktedonobacteraceae bacterium (assembly GCA_035653615.1). NCBI lineage: Bacteria > Bacillati > Chloroflexota > Ktedonobacteria > Ktedonobacterales > Ktedonobacteraceae > Ktedonobacteraceae bacterium. Next base: position 48,469 of record DASRBN010000027.1, read on the forward strand.
TAGTCTCCCTAAAAACATCTATTACCGTTATCTTACCACAGCTTTACGACAAAATATAGAGTATTACGGCCCAATTTGCTGAGATATCCCTAAATGCCGGGTAAATTCATAAGAACTGGTGATACGAAGAATATGCCGGGGGATTCTTCGCTGCGCTCAGAATGACATGCTCCCGAACATATCTGGGGCATGTCATTCTGAGCGCAGCGAAGAATCTCTCACCGACGTACCAGTAACCACCAGCAATCCATCCTCGGTTCTGCTATAATCATCAATCAGAATAAGTATCTGCTCTCAAAAAGGATACTTCTTTTCAAAACTTAAGTAGTTGATACAGAGACAGGAATAAGTCATTTGCGCTTGAACGTCTTCTTCACTCCTTCATCCGTCATTGTGGGGGAGCCAGCAACTCATCACATTTACATTGTCATAGATGTCATTCGTGCCACCACCACGCTTGCCGTTATCTTCGAGCAGGGCGCTACCCATGTTCTGGCCGGAGAAACGCTTGAGCAGGCGCAAGCAGCTGCACAGAAATTGCCTGGATGGTTCCTCTGCGGTGAACGTAACGTGAAGCCGTTGCCCGGTTTTGACTATGGTAATTCGCCCGTCCAGTTTTCTCAACTCGACCTGAAAGGTCGCGAACTGATTTTGACCACCACCAACGGCACGCGCGCTTTCTATGCCTGCCCCGAACAATCAATTCGCATGGCCGGCAGCTTCTACAATGCTCACGCAGTGACTGCCAAAGCGCTGGAGCTTGCGCGACAGTACAGGAGCGACATCAGCCTGGTATGTTCCGGGGAATATGGTTTATTCGCGCTCGACGATACTGTGTGCGCCGGGTATCTGGCCCTTGAACTGCAGCGCCAATACGAGGCCTATCCTCACGCTGAGCCTCTATTGATCGATGAAAGCGTGCATGCCGCCATCACCCTGTACCGCGCTTACCCGGTACCGGAATTGATCGAGCATAGCCAATCGGCGCAGTCCGTAATCAACGCGGGTTTGCCGGATGATGTAACGTTTTGCCTGCAAAAAGATGGCGGGATGAGCGTACCAGTGGTGGTGGGGAAAGACGAGGGAACCGGATTATTGTTATTAGAACGTATTTCAATCCCGGCCAGGAAGTCGTGAAAAGATCCGGCTCCCGCCGCTTCTCTGTAGGGGGAGTATAGCGGCCACACCCGATCATGCCAAGAGCAAATGCACGAGACAGGAAATGCTCGCATGGCTGCGCGCAGCCATGCGAGCATTTCCTGTCTAGCTATCCTACCCTCACGATCAACTTGCCAAAATTCTTATTCTCGCCCATCGCCCTGTGAGCCTCTGCAATCTCATCGAATGCGTAGACATGTTCGATAATCGGCTTCACCGTCCCGTTTGACAGCAGAGGCAGAACACTTGTTGCGAAACGACGTGTTACCGCCAGCTTCTCCTCAAGGGTGCGCGTGCGCAGGGTCACGCCGCGCATCGATATGCGCTTACCCATCAGCATGCCCAGGTTCACGTTTGCCTGGACGCCGCCCATCGTTGCCAGAAAGACGATGCGACCCCATGGCGCCATGGCCTGCAGATTCTGTTCCAGGTAGGGCGCGCCAACAAAGTCGATAATCACGTGTACGCCCGCCCCGTTGGTCAACCGCTGCACCGCCTCCGCGAAGTTCTGGTCAGAGAAACCGGCATCCAGACCCAGGGCCTTAGCTCGCTCCAGCTTCTCTGGCGTGCGTGAGGTGCCAAAAGTGGTCGCGCCTGTCGCGTGTGCGAGTTGGATGGCCGCCGTTCCGACTCCGCTGCCTGCCGCGTGAATCAGCACGCGCTCGCCCATTTGCAGGCCTGCCTGCGTAAAGAGCGCGTCATGCGCCGTCATGAAGACCTCCGGGATGCCTGCTGCCTGCTCAAAATCCAGGTTCGCCGGAATTTCTACCAGCATCCCCTCGTGAACCACGATATATTCCGCCTGCGCTCCTCCACCTGCCAGGCCCATCACCCTCTGTCCCGGCTTCCACATGCGTGCCAGGGGACCAACCGCATCGACCTCGCCCGCGAATTCCATTCCAGGAATATTAGAAGGCCAGCCCGGGGGCGCGGGATATCCCCCCGCACGCTGCAATAAGTCTGCGCGGTTAATCCCCGCCGCCCTGACTCTTACTCTCACCTGGTCGCCTGCCGGTTCCGGCGTCTCGACATCCTGGATTTCCAGCACGTCCGGCCCGCCGGGACGAGTGATTATTACTGCACGCATGAGCTTTGCTCCTCATCTCGCTCCTACGCCTGAAGCAACTTCTGTAAATCCGTGGTCATCTCGCTATTGGTGAAATTCTGATCTAGCAGCACCTGTTCGCGGCCCTGCTTATCGATCAGGTACAGCACCGAGGTATGCATACTCGTGCTGGCGGATATGCTTTGCGCATCGACAGCGTAGGCACTCCAGATTGGCGAGAGTTGATTTTGCGTTCCGGTGAGATAGTGCCAGTAGTCGGTCATCTGGTGCTGCTCGGAAAAGGTCAGGGCCGAGGCTTGCGTATCGCCTTTGGGATCGACACTGACTACCAGGATTGCCACCTTTTGCGCGTTGCTGCCCAGGCTCTGCATCGCGGTATGCAACTTTTCAGCGATCAATGGGCACACGGTGGGACAGTGCGTATACATGAAAGTCACAATGACAGGTTCGCCTTTGAATTGGGCCAGCGAAACCGTGTGGCCGAACTGGTCCGTCAATTGAAATCCGGGCGCAGGCGAGCCACCAAGGTCAATACCCTGCAAGCCCAATGCGTTGCTTGTAGTTGAGGAACTACTGCCGGACCCTCCTGTCGTGTTGCGCAAGCTCAAGAGGGCCACGATCAATACGACAAGCAGGGCCATCGTTATAACTGATAAACGTGAAGCCAGGCGCCAACTCATACTCATGATTTTGATTCCTCTAGAATATATTCCTGATGCCCTACCCCGAGCGCGCTATATCTGCTCCCTATGGCCTAGCAATCGCCTTCAAGGGTAGCGGCTCTCCCTCTTTACTTAATGAAGAACTCTATCTAACACCATTGCGGCGAAGATCATCGCCAGGTAGCAATTAGAGTACCAGAAAAGCGTGCGCGCCCATTTCTTTGTCTTATCGCGCAGCAAACGCACGGCCATGTATACCAGTATACCACCCAACACGAGCGCCGCTGCCAGGTAGAGAAATCCCATTGCCCTCATCGCAAATAGCACCAGGGTAACCGCCAGCAATAACAGCGAGTACAGGAAAATCTGCTTGCGCGTCTCAGATTCGCCCATCACCACCGGCATCATAGGAATATGTGCCTTCTCGTAGTCTTTTTGAATTAACAACGAGAGCGCCCAGAAATGCGGCGGCGTCCAGTAGAAGATGATGGCGAAGAGCCAGATGGCCGGCAGTGAAATGCTATTCGTTACCGCCGCCCAGCCTACCAGCACGGGTACAGCGCCCGCCGCACCACCGATGACGATATTTTGCGCCGAGGTGCGTTTGAGCCAGATCGTATACACGAAAACATAGAAAAGAATGGCCGAAGTCGCCAGCAGCGCGCTGAGCAGGTTGACGAAAAACGCCAGAATCAGGAATGATCCGATGCCTAATAGCAGGCCAAAGATCAGCGCCTGCGCTGGCTGCACCCTGCCTGATGGCAGTGAGCGACGCTGCGTGCGCCCCATCACCTGGTCGATATCACGGTCGATGTAGCAGTTGATGCAGTTGGCGCTGCCCGCCGACATCGCTCCACCCAGCAGCGTTGCCAGCACCAGACCCAGCGATGGGAATCCTCGCTCCGCGATAGCCATAGTTGCCACCGTCGTGCCAAGCAGTAGAACCGTCACATGCGGCTTCATCAGGTCGATATAGGCACCGATTGTTTGTTTGATTGGCCGGGCCTCTCGCTGCTCCTCTATTCCTTCAAGCTCTTCCAGCTGTTGTACTGTCTTCATGCGAAACGAAATATCCTTCATGTATTGTTGATGAGGCAAGAATAATTAAGACATCTTGTATTGTCATGGATGCTCCTGTTACCATCCTTGCAAAAAATGATGCCTGCCTTACAGGTTCCTGAACGGTCTTGCCCCCCCTTCCCACCCCTGCTATAGTATCTAACGAGTAAGTGTGTATAGGTGAAAGGTCCCGGTTATGACGGCAAATATAGATCTCAACTTCTGGCTCACACAATGGAATCTTGATCCATCAATTCTTATCGGCACGGCATTGATTATCGGTGCCTATCTATATGCTATCGGCCCGCTGCGCAGGCGCTATAACTTTGAGAAGGCTACACGCGGCCAGGTTTTCGCGTTCTTATCCGGGATGATTATCATGTTCCTGGCGCTTATCACCCCGCTGGACGAGCTTGGCGACTCCTACCTGTTCAGCGCGCATATGGTGCAGCATTTGCTGATCACTATGATCGGACCGCCATTGCTGCTGATTGGCACACCCGAATGGTTCTTGAGGCCAATAGTACGCAACCCGGCGCTATTTCGTATCGCGAAGTTTTTGACGATGCCTGTTATTTGCTTTGCCCTTTTCAATATCGACTTCTGGCTCTGGCACGGGCCGCCGCTCTATGATGCCACGCTGGAAAACGAGTCCATTCACATCATCGAACACCTGACCTTTATCGTCTTTGGCGTCCTGAACTGGTGGCCGATGTTTAGCCCATCGAAGGATTTGCCGCGCCTATCTATCGGCGGGCAGGTCCTCTATCTCTTCCTCAGCGGCATGCCCACCGTCGCGCTGGGGGCCGGTCTCACCTTCTTACCGCCGCTCTATGCTCCCTACATTACTGCTCCGCGTGTGTGGGGCATTTCTGCGGCTACCGACCAGCAGTTGGGCGGCCTCATCATGTGGATCCCCGGCAATATCCTCTATATCGTCATCATGAGCGCCCTCTTCATTCGCTGGATGCAACAACAAGAGGCAAAGCAGATGGCGCAGGAACGAGAGCAATATGAAAAAGAGGATGCGAGCGGCGCTGTGATATAGTTCCTCTTCCCATCCATGCTATAATCGCATCAGCATTTCCACTTTTCCACGCCGGTAGCAGAATAGGGAAGTGGAGATAACTATATTTCAGCTTGTTTGTTGGGAAGGCTGCATTGCAATGCTCATTACACGCATCGAGTTAGAGAACATCAAGAGCTATCGTCACCTCACGGTCGATTTCCGGCGCGGCACCACCGCTATCAGCGGCCCTAACGGGTCAGGCAAAACCACGCTTGTTGAAGCCATCGGCTACGCCCTGTTCGACTTTCTTCCCTATAATCAGACACAATTCGTGCGCGAAGGCGAAAAATTTGGCCGCGTCGTTGTCCACTTCCTCGGCAATGATGACCGCCCCTACGAGGTCGAGCGGCGTTGCGGTGCGGGCGCGAAGTGGTTCGTGTATGACTGCGAAGCCGATATGCGCCTTGAGCAAAGCACCGATGTACTCGACAAACTACACGAACTCTTCGGCATCGACCGCGAGCGCCCCCTGGACAGCCTCTTCCGCGATGCGCTGGGCGTGCCCCAGGGAACATTCACCGCCAGTTTCTTGCTCACTCCGGCCAAACGCAAGCAAGTCTTCGATGCGCTGCTGCAAATAGAAGACTACAAAACCGCCTTCGACTATCTCCTGGAGGTGAAAAATAGCTACAGAGATCAAGCCCAGGTTCAAGTGCGTGAAATTGACCGCCTCACTGTTGAGACACGCGAATTGGAGCATTGGCGCTCAACATTGGCGGAGAAGCGCCTGGAAGACCGCCAGAAGAAAGAGCAAAATGTGCAGGTAATGCAGCGCCTCGCCGATTGTAGAGAACGTGAGACGGTTCTGAAGCAGAACCAGGAGCGCCTCAATCAGTGCAGAGCGCAACTTGATCTGAGCCGCATGAAACATGAAGGCGCTCAACAGGAGCTGTCCAGGAGCGAAGCAACTCTGAACGAAGCTCGCTCCGCGAGTCAGGCAGTTGAAAATTCGCTGCTGGATTACCGGCGCTATCAACAGGCTGAAACAGCGCTAGTTGCCCTGCGTAAGAATGAACGAGAGCGCAACACCTTGCGGCAGCAACACGCGGAGCAGCAAAAGCAGCTGGCGACCATCATCGCCACCATCGCTCATCTGCAGGTGCGACTTGACGAGGTAGCCACCGCCCGGCAGCGCCTGGAAGCATTATTGCCCGCCTATGAGCAGCAAGTTGAACTGGAAAAGCAGAAAGAGCTGCTGGCGCAGCAGGTGACCAGCTACGAGGGCCTGAAAAAAGAAGCACGAAATTTCAGTCAGAAACTGGCGGACTGCCGCCAGCAACAGGAAAAACTGCAAAGGCGCATCGCGGAGATCGAACCGCTCCGGCCACTGGCCGAAAAATTGACCGAACGTGTCGAAAAGGTCGTCCAGCTTCAGACACGGCTGCTTGATCGCGGCACGAAACGCAAGCAATACGAGGAGAAACGCGGCCAGTTACAGGAGAAACTGGCGGATCAGGAGCATACTGCCACCCAGTTACGCAAGGCTGAAGACTATATCACCAGGGCCGAGCAGCATCGCGCGGAGGCCGAGGAACTGCCGGGCTTGCAGGAGCAATTTGAACGGCTTTCGGCGCAGAAACATAGGCTCGAAGGCAACATCGAAAGCTACCAGGAATCGCGTCGTCTATCGGCGGGTGGTCAATGTCCACTGCTTCACCAGCCTTGCCTCAATATCAAGCAAATAGGGCTGGTGAGCCTCGAATCCTATTTTGATGGCCTGCTGGTCGAGGAGCATACGCAATACGAAGCGCTCGCGCAACGATTGGAGGCCATCAGCGCACGTATCGTTTATGTGAAGAAACATGCCGACGCGCTGGAAAAAGTAGGGCAGTATATCGAAAGGCGCGACATCTGTACCGATAAATTGCAGCGTTTGAATATCGACATCACGCGCCTGCAACGCGAGATTGCGGACCTTGAGCAGGGTTTGGAGGAATTGAAGCTCGTTGATAAACTCATTCTCAAGGCAACGTCAGACCGCGATGAGAGCCAGAAAGCGGATCAACAGGTGCGCGAACTGGAGGGGTTCCGCAAGCAGTTCGAGCAAGTGCAGGCACAGATTGAACAATATACAGCCGACCTGGAGGAGCGCAGGAGGCAGGCAGATGCTATCAGCGGCAGCGCAGCACAACTCGAAGAGGTGAACCAGGCATTGAAGGCCCTGAACGACCCGCGCTCGCTCCTGAAAGTCCAGCAAGAAACCATCAAGCAGGAGCCTGTCCACCAGCAACAATTGCAAGCAGAGCAGCAAAAGCGCCAGCAGGCTGAACAACGGCTGCACAACCTGGAGGAGCAATTACAGCGTTTCGCGGAGCTTGACGTGCAAATCGGCGAGCAGGAGGCAATTCGCGCCCAATGCAAATCCGGGCATGATGCCTATATTCAAAACGAGAACGTCGCCAGGCTGCTGCCCGCGCGCGAACAGTCCTACATACAGGCAGCGAGCAAAGCAGAACAGGCTGAACAGGAATTGCGCAAGGCAGAAGTAGCCTACCAGCAAGCGGCATCCACGTTTGACGAGCAGGAACTCCTCTCCATCCAGACAGAGATCAGTCTACTTCAGAAAACACAGGGGCAACTGGCAGAAGAAATGAATAATCTCCAGTCAAAGATTAACGAACTGGAGCAAAATATTGCGCACGCTGAAGCGTTGCTAAAGGAGTTGGAGGCCGCGCAGCGGGAGAAGAGTACGCTCGAAGACCTGCAAACGATGGTGGAGCAGTTCCGTAAGTTGATCAAAGAGGCCGCGCCACACGTGCTGAAGGCGATGCTGAACGATATCTCAGCCGAGGCCAATCGCATCTTCGGGGAGATCATGGGCGACCGCAGCGCGCAGCTTTTCTGGGAGAACGACTATGAGATCGTCCTGCGCCGCCAGGGGGTCAATCGCACCTTTGCCCAGTTGAGCGGCGGCGAGCAGATGAGCGCGGCGCTGGCCGTTCGCCTGGCGCTGCTCAAGAAGCTCTCCACGCTCAATATCGCCTTCTTCGATGAGCCGACGCAGAACATGGACCTCTTGCGCCGCTCGAACCTGGCCGAGCAGATCCGGCGCGTGCGCGGCTTCGACCAGCTCTTCGTCATCAGCCATGACGATACATTTGAGCAAGGACTTGATAGCCTGGTGCGCCTGCACAAAATAGACGGCGAGACACGCCTGCTGACCGAAGACGATGACAATATGTTTGCGATAGAAGAGCAGGTGCCAGTCCATGCTGCACAAAGGTAAACTTCAGGCGGCTCTGAACGTCAAGCGCGGCCAGTTCAGCGCCTACGACGATTCGTTCAACGACCAGGTGCAGGCCTACCGCGAAGCACTGGAAACGCTGTACCAAAAATACTCATCGGGCTTCTTGCTTGAACAGGACCTTCCAGATGATGGCCCAGGTATGCAACCGGCGGGAGCGCGTCCCAGCATCGAATTTGATCGCTGGCTGGTCAACGCGCCCTACAGCTTCTATCACGGTCCGCTTTTTCCATTCGGGCGCGAATTCGCCAATCACGAACAGGCGCGCCAGTGGGCTGAGTGCATCGAGGGAGTGACGACGCTGGCGGTCGATGGCAGCCAGCTGCAGCCCTGGCGCGACGCCTCAATTCCCGTGGCGCTCATTCAAGTCGGCTTCTTCGCTAATCCTCACGCGCATGGCCGTCCATATACCAAGGATGTGCGCATGGAAGTACTCGCGCCGGATGAAATCATGGAAGCGTCCAGAAGCGAGGGCAAAGACCCCGATAGCTACCCCTATTCCGAAATCCAGGTCACGCTGCGCCGCTACAAATTAGAGGTCGAGACGCTTTGCGAACAAATGATACATTTTGCGAGCATGCGCCGTCCAGGCGATCCCGCCCATAGTCCCGTCGTCTTTTTTGATGGCTCGCTGGTCGTCTCATTTGCGCTGACGATGCCCAGCCCTTACCGCGAGCAATACATCGCCTCAGCCGTCTCGCTACTGCAAACTTCGGAGGAGTACCGCATCCCGCTGATCGGCTACATTGATACCAGCTACGCGCGCGATGTCATTACCATGCTGCTGCGCCTGGATTCCTCAGAACGTCATGGCCGACCCATGCTGCGAGAAACAAAGAAAGTCCACGATGCGCTACTCTGGCAGGGACACATGCGCTGGGGAGATCGGACACCCGCGATGATCTGCGCCCGCGGCGACATCCTTGAAGGCTACGGTGCCTACCGCGAAAGCGTGGCGTTCTGCTACCTGCAAACCACGGCTAACCGTCCCCCGGCGCGCTTAGAATTCCCGCGCTGGATGCTCGACGATGGCGTGCTGGAACCCGTACTGGATGTTGTGCGGGCCGAGGTGATCGCGGGCCAGGGCTATCCCTACGCCATCGAAACGGCGGATGCTGTTTCGGTGATTACCATGCAGGATCGGGCCGAGTTCTACCAGCAATTCCAGGAGTTCATCGAGCGCCAGGGCCTGAAGTTTTCGTTTTCGACGAAGGCGGTGAGCAAAAGCCGGAGGAGGTGAAAATGACTACTATCTGTGTTTTAGGCTTTTATTCTTCAGGATGCTTATTAAGCCAATGATGAATCTTAGTTCTGGCTTGGCGCGTCCGGGCAAAAACATAGTACATATAATTATTTATCTCATCATTAATATCTATAGGCTTTTGTGAATTCGGCTCGTCTTTACTCTCAAGTCCCTCCTCATTCTTAGGTTCTTTAGTCTCTTTATCTCTATTCCTATTAGCATCCTCTTTTTTGTAAAGCCATTGAGGGATTCGACCATTTTCAATGCTAGTGATGAGAAATTCAGCTAAACCGGTACTTTTTAACTCATCATCCAATCTACTCTTACTAAGCCATTCAGGATTCGGCCCTTTTCTCGTGCGAGAAGTGATGACCTCAATAATATCACCATTCTTCAATTCGTAGTCTATAGATACAAAGCGACCTCCAACCTTAGCCCCAAGATATTTATGGCCAAGATCGGTATGGATACGGTAGGCGAAGTCTAATGGAGTCGCTCCTGTGGGGAGATCAATAATGTGTCCCTTGGGAGTAATCACATAGATGCGATCCTTTAGAATCCTATTCTTTGACTGCTCAGTAGAATCCTGCTTTTTTTCTTCGACCACACTTTTGCGCAACTGAGCCAGCTCTTGATCCCAGATTTGTTCTTTCGTCTTCAGAACTCGTGGCGTCTTGCCCTTCCGGTATGTCTTGCTCTCTTTATAACGCCAGTGCGCTGAAGCTACGCCATATTCCGCAATCTCATGCATCTCTTTGGTGCGAATTTGAATCTCAACTATCTTACCCTCAATTTTTACCGTGGTATGCAGGGATTGATATTGATTTTCTTTGGGCCTTGCTATCCAGTCTCTATATGTTTCACCGTTATACACATCTGTCTCTGCTGGCCATGTGTCTAGAATAATTTCCAATACATCATAACAATCCTGCTTGCTATCCACGATGATACGAATGCCAAGCAGGTCCTTCACTTCCTCGAAGGACAGGTTTTTGGCGACCATCTTGTTATAAATGCTATAGATATGTTTGGCCCGACCAGTAATCACTGCTTCAATCCCAAATTCCTTAAGTTCTGCCTGAATCTGTGGGATGATATTATTGATCTCTTTCTCACGCTCTTCCTTTTTTACTGCAAGTTGTTTGGCTATCTTTTTGTATTGTTCAGGGTCTATCAAGCGGAAAGACATATCTTCCAGATTTGATTTGAGTTGCCATATGCCTATTCTATCGGCAAGTTGCGCATAAATTGCTAAGGTTATTTTTGCCAGTTGCAAATGATTGATGGCTTCTTGCTTCTCCGAAGATAAATCCTTCAGCCGTTTGATCAGATACAGCCGGTCAATAAGCTTAATGATGAGAGCATTCATGTTAGTTGCAATCGCAAGAAACATTCTGATGATATTTTCAATTTGCTTTTCTTTTTTTTGGAAATGAAGCATTGCTAGGGAAAGAAGTTCGGCATCCTTACTACTTACTTCGTCAATGGCTAAAGCATACATTTTACGCAATACATCCTGGCGGTCTCTGCATTGATCGTAATCATTCTGATCGTGAGCTAATGGCCAGATGCCCCATTCGAGAAGGGATAATTGTAGCATTGATTGGACAAGTTCCACTAGTTTAACTTCGTTCTTGAACTGCTTCTTCAGGTCATCGAAAACTTTTTGTGGGCTAATTGGTGGTGGGCAGACTATAGCGGCCGCAATTGCGATGGGACTAGCTCCAAACTCACACAATAATTCGGTGGCATCACAGATATATTCGAGGTAAGGTCTACCAATTGGATGGTCGAGATGAGCATAGTGATTTTCTGCAAATGAGCATGCTCTTCTAATGAGGTTTACTTCCTCCTCAGAGAAATGCTCTGGTAAATTCTTCAGCAATTTTTCTTTCAACAGATCAGTTTTTTTTAAAGCTTCTGTTATCATTGTACTCTCCCACCAAGAATACTTTCTATCGGGATGGATCGTTTCATTAAGTCGTCGAAGTGCTGCTCAAGGCCCATGAACAGAGGGCCACCCTCTCGTGAAATTTGCAGCATTTTCTCGTTCTCATCGTTCTTCGGTGTTCCGGCAGCGAAAGAACTGACAAACATGACATCGTCGAACAAGAGAATCTTGAAATTAGGTGCCTCGTTATAGCATCTCACCTCAAAGTTTTTGTTCTGGCTGGCAATATGCGCCAGGTAATTCAGGATAATACGCATCTTTGTCCTGATTTCTTCCGCCGAACGATGGCCAAGAGTACTGGCATGTTCATCCGTAATGTGTTCAGAATCAGGCGAGAGGACTAACACTTCAATTTTAGCTCCTCCCGCTCGCTTTAATGAATATACGACCTCATAAAGCAGGCTCTTTGGTCCTAAAAAATACTTTTCACCTCTAATGGTCAGTATTTTGATTTTTTTCGCGTTGCGTGCAGCTTCTTTGATATGATCTTCACATGACTCTTGATTAAGAAACTCAACAACTGAGTTGTTCTGTTGCAGTTCTATCCCAGAGCTTGCTAATTGCACCCTCTCGATAACCTTTTTCTTAAATGCAATTTTATCCTCATCGGTTTCATTTGCGCTGATCCTGAGCGCCCTTTCTACGAGCCGCTCCGTCAATGTTCTTACGTAAACTGGATAGTACTTTCTCACAACCACAAAAAGTATCAGCAAAGCAAATAGTGCGAAGACAGCAGCGATTACAGACCTTTGTGTGCTAAACCCAAAAGCTTGCAGGATTAACCCTAAAACTGTTGATAAAACTGTGAAAAATATGCTCGCGATTATGCCATCAACCACATTCTTGTTCATTAGCGTTTCTGTTAGTTGATTGTGCCTTTGTTGTTGTTGATAGCATATCATATACTGCATCGATTTGAAAGTCAAAAAATCATCGTTTGAATCAAAAAAGACAACTCCATTAAAAAATACTATTATCCACATGTAGAAACGAAGAAAGGGCAAGAAGGTAAAAAAACTAGCCTGTTTCCTATCCCTTAACATTTACGCTTTGTCATAGCGAAACGGGAAAATGCCACGCTCGACCGAATTTCTATCTCCTCGCCCATATGATATACTTACCTTAACGTATTCGCCTGGTAGATAGTTAACTCTGGAAAGTTTCTATGTCTCGTTCGATTAAACACACGCTTACCTGCCCGTGCGGGCAGGTTTTCGAGAGCACGATTTATGATTATGTCAATGTTGCGCAAGACCCGCAACTGCAATATACCGTTCTGGCAGGGCTTTTGAACGTTTCTACGTGCCCATCCTGCGGGCGTCGTGCCGCTATCGCTCGCCCTTTCATTTACTCGGACCCGGCCCATAAGCTGCTCGCTTATGTTCATCCTCGCAGCGATGCTCCTGAAGAGGCGCGGCTCATGATCCTGGAGCGGCTTCGCGATACGTACGTCAATATTGTCGGTGATGCCGAAGAACATCTCAACGAGGAAGCTGGCGGCGATATTAGTAGCATCGAGCCTACCGGCCAGGTGCCACGGGTAGTGGAAACACCGCCCTTACAGGTCGTTTTTGGAGTCGATCAATTGCAGGAACTTATCAACGCCGTGCTGAGCCAGGATGAGCGCCTGGGCAAAATCGCCTTGAGCACACAGAGCCATGATGAGGCCGAACGCGCGCAATTACATACCATCGCTCGCAAGCTGGCCTCCGAAATGCAATGCCAGATCGAGGTGGAAGACCTCTCGGACGAATATACTGTCTGGCTTTTCGGCTCCCGCCGCCAGATCGGTGCTATTATGCGGGAGCTAGCCGCGCGCAGTTAACCATATTATTAAGAGGGCGACCAGGCCGTGTCATTCTGAGCGATAGCGAAGAATCTCTGGCTCGGTGGATGCGGATTCTTCGCTATCGCTCAGAATGACATTATAGAGAATGGCATCATAGAGAATGACATCATAGAGAATGGCATCATAGAGAATGACATCATAGAGAATGACATTATAGAGAATGGCATCTTAAAGGAACAGGCAGGCGCACATCATGATCACCATTGGAGTTCTTACCATCAGCGATAGCGGCGCGGTTGGTGCCCGCGTTGATACCAGCGGCGAAAATATTCGCTCGCTGGTCACGCAATTGCCGGAAGCTGTCATCAGCGCGGGCGCGATCATACCTGATGAGCGGGAACAGATCGAGGCTACATTGATCGAGTGGTGCGATGAGAAGCATCTCAACCTGATCATCACCACCGGCGGAACCGGCCTCGCGCCTCGCGATGTCACTCCGGAGGCGACAAAAGCGGTCATCGACCGCGAGGCGCCAGGTATTGCAGAGGCCATGCGCGCAATCAGCCTGCAACATACTCCCTTTGGTATGCTTTCTCGGGGAGTCGCGGGCACACGCGGCCGCTCGCTGATCATTAATCTCCCCGGCAGCCCGAAAGCGGTGAAAGAGTGCCTCGAATATATCCTGCCTGTCCTGCCCCATGCTGTGAATTTGCTGACCGGCGGGCCGAGGGAACACTAAATTTGTCTAACGATAATTCTACAACCTCTCTATTCACCTACGCGGGCCATACGGACTACGTTTTTGCTGTTGCGTGGTCACCTGATGGCGTGTCTATCGCCTCGGCTTCGCAGGACACTACTGTGCGCACCTGGGATGCGGCAACGGGCGAGGATAGATATGTCTACCGGGGGCATTCAAGCTGCGTGCTTTCCGTGGCGTGGTCGCCTGATGGTCACTACCTGGCTTCTGGCGATACGAGCGGCAGCATTCATGTATGGGAAGTTCGTACGGGCCGCGCTATTCTTACATATCGCGGCCACACGCGTTTTGTGAGAAGCATTGCGTGGTCGCCAGATGGCAAGTACATCGCTTCGGGTGGCGACTTTGGGGACAGTACGACAAAAGTCTGGGAAGCTTTTAGCGGCGGCACGATTTATACTGACAAGAATCAGTACAGAGTGTTTGCCGTGGCCTGGTCACCTGGTGGCAGCCGGCTCGCTTCCGCCAGCTTTGATGGCAGCGTGCATATCTGGGATGCCTTTACGGGTGGCAATCTTCTCCATTATAAAGGGCATGATGCCCCGGTTTACGCCATGAGCTGGTCACCTGGTGGACGATGTATCGCCTCCGCGGGCCAGGATACGACCGTGCGCACCTGGTCGGCGGCAACAGGAGATACTCTTCGTATTTACAAGGGCCACACCCGGCCGGTCAAAGCCCTGTCATGGTCACCCAATAGCCGGTATATTGCGTCCGGCGGCGATGACTGGACTATTCAGGTATGGGATGCTACTACGGGAAAGAGTCTTATCGAATATGGCCGTTATCCCAGATGGATACGTACCGTTGCATGGTCACCGGATGGCCGGTGTATCGCCTTTGCGTATGACCAGGCGGTGCGGATTGTGGAGGCACGTGTCCAGTAGGCAGCCGTTGTGGTTGCACTCCACGAGAGCGTACCGACCAGTTAGCCCTCATTATTCTCTAGTGGCAGCGAGAAGTAGAACGTGCAGCCCTCGCCGGGTTTGCTTTCTACCCACATGCGGCCACCCTGCCGCGCGATGATCTCGTGCGCGATGTAGAGTCCAAGGCCCAGGCCTGCAACTTGCTCCTCGTTGCCATTGGAAGCTCGGTAGAAACGTTCAAAAATACGGGCCTGGTCTTCCTGGCTAATACCTCGCCCTTCATCTTTCACGGAGACGACGACCTCTGCATCCTGTCGCTTCACTCCGACTACGACGGGTCGGCCCGCGGGACTATACTTAATGGCATTGCTGACCAGGTTGTTCAGCACCTGCTCCAGGCGCTCTGCATCCCAGTTGCCGCTGATAGCTTCCTCATCTGCTTCGAGTTTCAGGGGATGATCATCCAGGTCAGAGTACGTTTCAATTACGCGGCGGGCCAGCGCCACAATATCGACATTTTCCTGCTTGTGTAGTTCGAACATGTTGACGCCAATACGTGTAATATCTAGCATCTCATCAAGGAAGTGGGAGAGGCGATGAACCTGGCGGATGATGCTATCCAGAAGGCGAACCAGGTTTTCCTGCTCTGTAGCTGCTGCCCCGCGCGTGAGAAAACGTTTGACCATTTGCGTATTTCCCAGGATCGAGGTGAGCGGGTTGCGCAATTCATGGCTGGCGAGCGAGAGAAATTCATCCTTCAGCCTGTTGAGTTGCTCCATTTCCTCGCGGGCTTTTACCTGCTGGGTTATTTCAACCTTTGAGATCAAGACGAAATCCACAACATCTTCCCGCCTCGTATTCAAGAGGGGTATGAGATTGTAGTACCACACGGTTTCCTGTTCGTCCGGTGGAATTTTCAGGCGAACCTCAGGAAGATTTACCGGAATGTGAGTCTCAACCGCAGATTTGAACAGTCGCTCTGCCTCCTCGCGAGAAGGTAGAACGGTCAATTCACTCCACTTGCGACCTATCAACTCATCGCGATTGAGCTGGCGTACCTGAGACACAATATCCAGGTAGCGCGGGCTTGCCATAAGCAGGTTGGTCGATTGCGCATCATAGAGGGCCAGTGGCACCATATCGACGTTGTCAAAAACGAGCCTGAGCCTCTGGAGCTCATCTACAGCTTCGCTGGCCTGCTGCTGTGTCTGGTCTGCCGCGTAAATAATTACGCCGGACACGCGACCCATGGAATCGTGTGAAGGAACAACGGTAAAAGCGAAGTAATTTTCGGTATATCCATTCTGGCCCGGTCCCTTTGGCAAGTGAACCTGCGTGCGGGATGTAGTACGCACCAGGTCCAGCTGGTAGGCCTCGCGCGCCAGGTGCATGATCGGTATCTCGAACTCTCTAAAGAATTCGGCGATTTCTTCAAGCGTGCGCCCATGCATCGGGATGCCTCTCTCCTCGAGCAGGTTCTCGAAACCGGGGCTGGCGGCTTCGACGACCAGGTTCGGCCCGCGCAGGACAAGGATATAGAAAGGAGCCAGCTCGACCATCTCTCCGAGGCGCATACGCTCGCTTTCAAGCATGCTGGTCGTTTCTTGCAGTTCATTTGTACGCGCCCGCAGCTCATCATTCGTCGTTTCCAGTTCCTCGTTGGTGGCCTGCAGTTCTTCGTTGCTGGTCTCCAGTTCCTCGTTGGTGGCCTGCAATTCTTCGTTGGTCGTTTCAAATTCTTCGATGGTAGCCTGAAGCTCCTCCTGCGTCAGCATCAGCTCTTCATTAGCGACCTGCAGTTCCTCGTTGGAATCCAGCAATTCTTTGTTTACATCGTTCAGGCGCTTATTGACCGTGCTGATTTCATTCATGAGGTTATTCTGCTCGGCCTGAGCCGCCTCCAGCTGTCGTCGTATCTGCACCTGTTCGGTGACATCGTTCACGCTGATAGCCGCCAGGTCCTGCGAATTGCTATCCATATGCATCAGCGCTATCGAAAGCGAAATGAAGCGCCCGTTGCCGCCTGACGCATTATCCAGGCTAATTTCGTTCAGAGTGACGGTATTGCGCTCGCGAAAGACGGTGTCAATGGCCGTGCGCACTTCGAGATAGGGGATACTGCGCACGGAATGCAAAAAATCCTGTTTATTCGTCGTATCACGCAATCCCAGCAACAGGCGAGCAGCGTTGTTGGCCGATAATACGTGGTACGTGCGATCAATCACCACCACGCCAATGGGCAGAAAGCGCAGCAGCATCTCATTGAAGCGGCGCATCTGCCCCAATTCAGTGGTAGAATAGGAAAGCTCCTGTTCAATATTCTTTTTGCCCGCGGCGGGAAGAGTATTGGCCGGGTTATGCGTTTCTAGAGATCGCACGTTGAGTTCCAGCAAAGCGGGGCGACGGGCCATCGGCACAAGATTGCCTGTGCGGCGGTAGACTTTCCAATGCTTATTGACCAGCTCGAAATAGGATGAGGTGGGGCGAACGGTCTCAGCTTTGCCCAGGAAGAGATAGCCATTGGGAATGAGCGAGAAAGCGAACTGGTTGAGTACATATTCTTGAAGTTCTGGCGTGAAATAAATCAGGACGTTCCGGCACATCACCATGTCGATGCGTGGGAAAGGGGCGCTTCGGCTCAGATCCTGCTGCCCGAAGATCACCATCTGCCGCAGGGTCTTGGAGATGCGATACCCCTGGTCAAAATGCTCGAAGAAGCGCTCGCGATATTCAGCAGGAACCGTTTTGAGCAGGGTCTCGGAATACAGGCCGTGGCGCGCGAAGTTGATGGCTGCCTCGTCGAGGTCGGTCGCGAATATCTTCACGCTCCACTCGGGCAGTTCCGCGCCCAGTTGATCCGTCAACAGCATGGCCAACGAGTATGGTTCCTCGCCCGAGGCACAGCCGGCGGCCCATAAGCGCAACACGCGGTCTCGCTCGCGCGCCTGCATAATGATGCGCGGCAAGATCTCATTCCTGATATACGTGAACGCTTCGGGATCGCGAAAGAACTGCGTGACGTTGATCAGGAACGCCTTGACAAGTTCTCTTACTTCCTCCGGGTGCGCTTCCAGGTACTCCGCGTAATCGCGCATCGTCTGGCAGTGTGTGACCGTCATGCGGCGTCCGATACGTCGTAGAATCGTGGTGGTTTTGTAGGGGCGAAAATCGATGCTGGCCTGGCGGCTCACGCGTTCGAGGATGACGCGTAGCACATCTTCGGTTTTGCCCTCGATACGAGGAAGTTCAATGCCGGTGAGCAGATCGTAGAGCAGCGGGCCGATTTGTTCTACATCGACCTCGAAGTCTATCACGGCAGGCGGTAAAGCCAACGGCATAGAGGGATAGCGGGCCGTTTCAGGGTCCTGCACGATGACAATGCCACCTGCATCCTTCACATCTATGGCCCCGGCGGCGCCATCCGAACCTGAGCCGGTCAGGATGACCGCGATCAAATGGTCGCCGTAGATCTGCGCGGCGCTTGAAAGCAGCATATCTACTGAAGGCCGCGGGCGGAGCCGTTTCGTGCTATCCTCCTGCACGATCACACTGCTGTCCTGTATGGAAACCATCCGATTGGAAGGAACAACATAGATTTTTCCAGGTTCAAGATGGCTCTTCGTACTGACTAACTCGACTGGAAGAGATGTACGCCTACGTAAAATATAGTCCAGGGAACTGGGACGGTTGGGATCGAGATGCTGCGCCAGGACAATGGGAGCCGGAAAATCCAGGGGCAAATTGCTGACAAGGATCGAGAGTGCCTCAATCCCACCGGCAGACGAGCCGATGACAACCAGGTCGCCAGGATTTTTATTGGGGGTCTCACTTTCACCTGCGGGACTTAGTTCAACTTCGCTCATGCTCTACACCTTCCTCACAACATGCAGTAATACCGGCAAACCGGCGGAGGCAGCAAAGTCTAGAATAATGATGAAGATCTCTTTTCTTAATGATGCTGGCTTTTCCGAGGGCGAGCCAGTATTTTCTCGCCCGTTACTATAGCACATAAACAGGGGATATACAAGAGAAGAATTTAATCCTGCGCTTCTACCACATCCATAGTCGTCTGCACCTTATTCCTGAACAGCGCTGAGCGAATCAACCCGGCGCGATGTTCGGCCTCGCGCACTCGCTGTTCAAAACGCTGAACTAACCAGTCCTGGCCGCGCTCGCGCGCCTGTTGAGCCAGGTTGCGAGAGAGATTCGCGCTTTCCTCAAGCGTCTTGAGCGCAGCCCAGAGCGCATCTTCTACCTGTTCGGCCTGCGCCGCCATGATGCTCTCGGTAGAGAACGCGTGACCGACGCGGCAGCGGTAGCGGGTTAACTCTCCATCTTTGATTTCCCATAGCACCCCGCCACATTCAGGGCACGAGAAAACTGAAGGGGTTCCAGCAGGGTTCCCATTGAATGCATCCATGTTCATTTCTGCCATTTTCACTTCTAGCTCCATATCTTCGGGCACGGAATGAAGACCCTCCCTGGCTATGGGCTTGCTTGCCAGGCGCGCTATGAGAGGGGCCATTTCGGATAACGGTAATGTATAGTCTACTGCCACATGGCGCAGGGCATTGAGGGGCATACTTGGATAAAGAGCTTCTCGCGGGTCTTGAACAATGGCTACACCGCCAAGCCGTTTGATTGCCAGGAGTCCCGCCGTGCCATCATCGAGCGAGCCGGTGAGTATGACTCCTACCACTCGCGCACCATAGGCGACTGCTGCCGAGCGAAATAAAGGATCAATGGCGGGCCGGCGGCGGTTCTCCCTGGGACCGCGCACAAGATGAATATGCTGATCCTCCAACAGCATGTGCAGGTCCGGCGGAGCCACATACATCCATCCATGCTCTATAACTTCGCCGTCCGAGGGATGGACGGCTTTGAGCGGACACGATCGGCTTAAAATTTCGGGCAGCAGGCTCGGACTGTGAGCCGGTATGTGAAGAATGATGAATATCGAAGCCGGTAGGTCCGCCGGAAGTTCGCTCGCCAGCTTCATTAACGCTTCCACACCGCCAGCTGATGCTCCTATAACGATGATATCGTGACCAGGCATATGTTTCTCCTGACCGCGTGCAGGTGGCAACAAACATGCAACTCAACAGCAGTGCCTCTTCCGCGTTCCTTTCCATGATGCTGCCGCAAAACTTCTCCGCGCTATGACGAAATGCCCTCTTTAGTAATACGTAGTTGTTCACCTGTTCAGTGACAAAGAGTACGAGCGAACAGAGCTTCTTCCCCTTCGTTCCTCAGAGCTCCGGCTTCTTGCGCTCAGCATGAGACGCCTGAACTGGTTTTCAGTGGCTTGCTTGCTTGCTCTGTATTCATTTTGAAGTGAGGTCCGTATTATACGAGGGACGCACATCGTTTAGCGCCCGCGGGTCACCACAGGCGATATGCGAAAGGCGGCCCGGCGAGAGGATCGGAGGGCATCCACCTGTGGGCGTCCTCCAAATCACGTAGAGCAACGTAGAGATAACTAGCAAAGGAGCTACAACACACATGGCAATTCAAAGTGCGAAAGAACTTTTCTTGACAGAAATGGGCGATATGTACAGCGCGGAGCAGATGATCTTGCAGATGCTGCCGCAACTGGCAAAGGAAAGTAATAGCCAGCAGGCTGTCAAAGCCTATAACATGCACGAACAGCAGACAAGGCAGCAGATCCAGAACCTGGAGCAATGCTTCCAGATTCTTGGCCAGCGGCCCCCCAATGTTGCCTGCTACGCCGTTGCAGGCCTGAAGCAGGAGCATGATACCTTTGTGAAGGAGAATCCCACGCAGGATATCCTGACGGCGTTCGACCTTGGAGCCGCGGCCAAAACCGAATATTACGAAATGGCTTGCTATAAAGGTCTGATCGAGAAAGCCAACATGATGGGGCAGTCCCAGGTTGCGCAACTCTTGCAGCAGAACTTCCAGCAGGAACAGGCCATGGCGCAGACGGTCGAGCAAATTTCACGCCAGCTTGGCCAGCAGATGGTACAGGAAACAAGGTAGAAAACAAACAGGCGATGAAACACTTCACAGTGCCGTGGGGTGTTTCATTGCCTGTTATGTTACTGTTACCTGGAATTGTACCTGCAGCGGCTGTTGCCCAGGGCGCTCGACGCGTACAAAGATATCCCACACACCTTCCATATCGAACGCCTCGCCGCTGGCGAAGGTCGCGACATAGGCGGGCTTCCCCCCTGAAATCGATTTGCTGGCCGTACCCATATCCATAATCTCCATGTTCGTGCTGAGCTGCACTTTCGCGTCCGTTACCGGCCTGCCGCTGCTATCTTTCAGCGTTACTGTGACGGTGTTCGCCTCGTCAACGCGGGCCGGAGCTACCTGCAATGTGACCAGGAGGTTGCCCGCGGTCTTTGTCTGCGCGGCTGGAGGAGCGGCAGGCGAGCCTGGATTCTGGCTGTAATGAACATTCGGAAAGACTATCGGCGGCGCGAAGAATGACATCAGGGACGCGCACAGCAGAACGGCAGCTCCCAGGCAGGCTGCTATCGCCAGCGCGCGCTTCAACCTGCGCCTGGTCTTTTCGAGAGCCGATTGACGAACGCGCCTGGCCGGCAGCCCGGCATTCACCACCGGCAGCAATGCTACCTGTCTTGCCAGCCGCGGAAGCAGGTAGTACAGGGCATAGGCCACCGGGATCAGCAGAAGGAGCGCGAGCCCGCCCCTGACCAGCAAGGCTCTACCGTATGGGTCGGCGAGCAGTTGGTGCGCGTTGCTCAGGGCTGTTTCGCCGAGGAAGAGGCCGCTGAGTAACGCTACCCCGGTCGCGCCTATCAACACGGGCGTATATCGCTGCAGCACGGTCACCAGCGATTTCCCATACTGACGCGATTCGCCGGCGGGCAAGTGCGGCAGCAGCACCAGCGCGAGGTAGGCAACACTGCCCAGCGATATGCCCTGAGCTACCAGGAAGATCCAGTTCAGGACGATGGTATTGGGCTGCGGCTGTGCCTGGGCCGCGGCATTACCCGAAAGCGCCAGCGTCAGGAGGATGAGCCCGGCCAGGATAAGCCAGGTGATCGCCTGCCATCGCGGTAGCGCGCTCGTTCCCTGCCCTGGCGGCGCAGCTCCCACGACGGGCGCCGTCTCCTTTTCCTGTCGCGCCGCCGTGATATCTTCACGTGTCTCGCCGGGAGGAGATGGAGTGGCATCGCGCGCGGATTCCTGGCGCGAGGTGGTTGATGCCCTGAGCGCGGCCTGCTGGCGCGGCTTGTTAAAGTGACGCGTGCCGGTCGCACGGGCCGCGCGCCGCGATACACCTGCGCTAGCGGTAGTGGCCTGCTCGCGCGTTGTCCACCACAGCAATCCGAGGGCGGCGGCGACGAGGATGACGCGCGCCAGCCAGAGATAGCCATAATTCGTACCCAGAAGCACCTGGATGACCGTCGCCAGGTGAACGCCGTCGTTGCCCTGGAATTGAGTGAAGGTGGTGGCCCGCAAGAGAAGGTTGATGATCTCGCCACATAGCAGCGCCAGCAGGCAGAGGCGCTGCACGGGGACGGACTGCTTCCTCAAGGCGAGCAATGGCAGGTCGTCTTCTTTCTGCCCGCGCGCCAGGACGAGTCCCTCTCCGACCAGGATGCCCAGCCAGAAGACGAGCGCGACCATTGCCAGCCAGTCCCAGGCGACGACCAGAATGCCCAGCGTATCGAGCTGCGGGAGAATATTGCTCGTACTGGGCCCCAGAATGACCTCGCCAGGCAGGCCCAGGCTGGAATGGCCGATATTGAAACCGATCACGCCGTGGGTGGCCCGCCCATCGACGCGCGACAGGGCCGTCCAGCGCACGATGTAGCTGCCCTGTGGCAGGCGGGCAGATGGCAGCAAGGGGGTATCCAGCTCGCGCGGATTGCTGCTGGGGACGACGCTGCGCCCGCCATCCATCAATTGACCATCTGGCGCGAAAGAGATATGCGCGATGCTGGCCGGGCTGATCTCCTCGTTGAAGAAGATGCGTATGACTCTGGGCGCGCTATTGATGGTAGAGCCATCGACGGGGTCGGAGCCAATCACAAAGGACTGAGCGGCCGCCTCTGGGGGAGCCGCTAGCAATGGCAACCAGGTACAGGCAAGCAACAGGCCCAGGCCGGGCAGCGCCAGCAGCAGGAGCCAGGGAAATCGCCTTGATCGCATTCTCTTTGTTTGTCTTATCCTTATCACAGATCGCCTGAAAGGTTGTAGTATGTCATAATGAATGATCTCTGTGGATTGTACCTGCATTGGTGGATATGCGCAAGAGGTGACTATGACGCCAGATGTCTCATTCGTTGCGTCTCAATTTGTCTCTATGCCCTGATCCTCTTTATAATTATGAAGAATACATTCTCTAGAATAGAGCAAACTGATGAAAAAACAACGTTTCTGGTCCCTGTCGCGCCTGCTTCTATGGGGCCATATAGTGGGGATTGTCACCTTTTACCTTGCCCTCTGGCTGCGCACCAGGCCGCCCAAAGAAGAGCGCCTACAGCAATTGCCGCCCGCGTACCAGGCCCCTTTTTTCCCGGAACATCACCCGCTGGTCTCTATCATCCTGCCCGCTCGTGACGAGGAGCGCAACATCCGCCGCTGCGTTGAATCACTGCTCGCGCAAGATTACGACAACTATGAAGTAATCGTGGTTGACGATGGCTCGACCGACGCCACGCCGCACATCCTCGATGATCTGCTGGCAACTCACCCGCGCAGAAATCGCCTGTACGTGCTGCGATTGCGCGACGAGTTACCGGAGGGTTGGGCCGGTAAACCTCACGCCATCCATAAAGGCGCGCAGGAGGCGCGTGGCTCGTGGCTGCTTTTTACCGACGCGGATACCTGGCACGCGCCGGCGGCTCTGAGTACTGCCCTCGCGCGGGCAACCCGCGAGCAGATCGACATGCTCTCTTATGGCACGCAGCAGGAACTACCCGGCTTCTGGGAGAAGGTCGTGATGCCGCTTGCCTACATGGGCATCATGATGCAGTATCCGCCGCGGAAGATCAACGATCCGCTCAGTTCTATTGCGCTGGCGAATGGGCAATTCATCCTGATACGCCGCTCCGTCTATGACATCCTGGGTGGCTATGCGCGCCCGGACCTGCGCGATACGCTGATCGATGACCGCGACCTGGCGCATATCGTCAAATGGAGCGGCTTTCGCCTGCGCATGTTCGATGGTCGAGACCTGGTACACGCGCGCATGTATCGCGGGCTGCGAGACACCTGGCGCGGCTGGCTCAAAAATGCCTTCTTAGGCAGCCGCGGTGGCAATGCTTTCACGCTCTTGCAGCTTATTGGATTGCCCATGATTTCTATTGTACCGTTTCTTTTGCCGCTGCTGTTGTGGATAAGATGGTTAGGGACAAGGCTGGTTCCTGGGAAGGAGCAGACAGGGACGTTCCCACCCTGCACGAAGATTACCCCGGCCGAGTTGGGTGCGGTTACATTACTTGAACTGCTGCCCTTGCTCGCGTACAAGAATTGGGTAGACAGAGAACTTCGGGTGCCCTGGTATTACGCGTTCACGTTTCCCCTGGCGGGCGCGATATTTGAGGGAATCGTGGCACAATCCGCGTGGCGCGTGCTTACGGGCAGGGGCGTAGATTGGCGCGGGCGGCGGTACTTCAAGACGAAAGCATAGCTTCAGTGGGGCCATGTATGGTTTTTCACAGAGTACAGCGGCAAGGGACGCGGGCCGATACATCGGCGCTGGGCGCGATCAATCGGCCCCTACGGTATATTGTTTTCAGGCCGCCTGGCGTGCGATAATATCTTTGTCAAAATGCGGAACTAGAAAGAGAAATAGATGCTGGAAACAAGTTTGCCACCTGAATTGCAACGACGCAGGGAAGACATTCCACTGATAACCGGCCAGGGACATTACGTGGATGATCTCAGACCCCCTGAAGGGCGACCGGCTATTTTGCATATGGCGGTAGTGCGCAGTCCCTATGCCCATGCCACGATAAAGCATATGCAGCTAGATGCGGCACGAGCAGTGCCAGGCGTGGTTGCCGTCTTTTCTGGCGCGGAACTTGTGCGGAATATGCCCACGCTTTTTTCTATTCCCATGCCCGGCCTCAAGAAGCCGGAACGCCGGCCCATGGCCATGGACAGGGTACGTTATGTAGGCGACCCGGTTGCGGTCCTGGTGGCTGAGAGCCTGTATGCCGCGGAGGATGCTCGCGACCTGGTTGAGATAGACTACGAGCCATTGCCTGCTGTGACCGACCCGGAAGCCGCGCTGGCCCCGGACGCGCCGCTCCTGTATGACGATTTCGGCTCGAATATGGCCGTCCTCGCGCCTGCCGGGGGCGGCGATATCGAGGCGGCTTTCAAGAACGCGGATGGGGTGGTGCGCCTGCGCGTGGTCAACCAGCGTGTAGCTCCCAGCACTATGGAACCTCGTGCCTGTATGTTCGATTATGATCCGGCGAGCGGCCAGCTCACAGCCTGGTTATCCTCGCAAGCCATTTACACGGCGCGGGATACGCTGGCAAACTTCCTGGGTATCGATCGCGGTCGCATTCACGCATATAACGCCGATGTGGGTGGTGGCTTCGGCACGAAGTCGGGCTTCGTGGGCGAAGAGATTGTGGCAGCTTCCCTGGCAGTGAGGCTGGGACGGCCCGTCAAGTGGATCGAGACGCGCAACGAAAATTTGCAGGCCCAATCGCATGGCCGGGGCCAGATCAACTATATCGAGGCCGCTTACAAAAATGACGGACAACTACTCGGTATCAGGATACGTACCATTGCCGACCTGGGCGCCTTTCTGCTGGGTGTAACGGTCATGGTGCCGAACGGCACGCCGTATATGTTGAGCGGTCCTTATCGCGTGCAGGCGGTTGATAGCCAGGTGGCCGGCGTCTTTACTAACAAAATACCGACGGCACCATACCGGGGAGCGGGCAGGCCCGAGGCAGCGTACGTCCTTGAGCGCACGATGGATCGTATCGCGCAAGAACTGCATCTCGATCCTGTTGATGTGCGGCGTCGCAATTTTATCCCGCCGGACGCCTTTCCTTATAAAACGGTGACAGGCCTGGAATATGATAGCGGCAATTACGTGCTGGCGTTGAATAAGGCGCTGGAACTGGCCGATTACGCGGGCTGGCGAGCGAAGCAGCAGGAGCAGCGCAAGACGAACAGTGCAAGGTTACTGGGCATCGGGCTATGTACGTTTGTCGAAAATTCGGGCGGCGCTATGAGCAGGCCGGGTATGCCGCAGGAAGCGGCGACGGTACGCATTCGCCGCGATGGGACAATACTGGTGCTCAGCGGTGTGGCAACCAATGGGCAGGGGCACTTCACGGCCTTCGCGCAGATTGCGTCCCAGACCTTCAACCTGCCCGCCTCGAAGATCGAGGTGCGCATGAACGATACGGCGCTGCCAGCTTTCGGTATTGGCACCTTTGGCAGCCGCACGCTCCAGACATCCGGTTCAGCTGTGCTGCTGGCGGCGGAGGCGGTGCGCGACAAGGCGTTCTCGGTAGCGGCGCGCCAGCTGGAGGCCGACCCGGCAGACTTGATGATGGAAAATGGACGTGTGGTGGTGCGCGGTGTTCCCTCGCGAGCAATTGAACTGGGCGAGCTTGCACGGCTGGTGGAGGAGCAGCCGGATTTGATTGAAAACGAGGCTCCCAATCCGGCCAACGGTGTGCCTATCGAGGGGCTGGCGGCATGGCGCGAGTTCAGCCCGCCCAATTCGACGTTTTCTTCCGGCACGCACCTCGCGGTGGTCGAGGTAGATACGGATACGGGAGAAGTGCATTTCCGAAAGTTTGTGGCGGTCGATGACTGCGGGCGCGTATTCAATCCCTACCTGGTAGATGCGCAGGTGCATGGCGCGCTGGCGCAGGGCATCGGCCAGGCGCTCTACGAAGAGGTGCTTTACGACACGAATGGGCAGCTACTCACCGGTACGTTGATGGACTATACGATGCCCAACAGCGAGCAGATACCAGAATTTGTGACCGTGACAGTGGAGACGCCCTCTTTCCGCAATCCTCTCGGCGCCAAAGGTGTGGGCGAGGGTGGCACTATCGGAGCGCCGCCCGCGGTCGTTAACGCTGTGCTGGACGCGCTGGCCCCTCTTGGCATCAAGACGATTGATATGCCGCTCAAGCCGGAGAAAATCTGGTCGCTCATCCAGGCGGCTCGCAATGGTACGCTGCAACAGGAGGTGCCCGAGCCGCCGCCCGTCTTTAAGGCCGGGACGGAGAAACCAAAAGGGGATGTGCCTGATTTTGCCTGAGTTGCCACATTTTTGGCATCCTCAAGCCAGAATTTTACCAGAAGTATGAGACAATCTTCAGATTTGAGCCTTCTACGAAGTAGGTATATTATATCTGGTGCGAGCTACAATGAAATCCTATCAATCACATTACCGCGAGGTCACCCTTCTGCTAGTCTGCGCCGCGCCCAATCGCTGGGAGTCCCGCCTGGGGTAGCACGTGGACGCGACGGCAGGAGGGGGTTTACGGAGTGCGCTCCGATGCCTGGCCCCGCTCAGGGGGTGTAGAGTTCAGCCGAGGCCAGAGCATCGCTATCACTTCCATATCCCCCGGCGACCAGGACGTTGCCATTGCTGAGTCTGGTGGCTGTGTGGAACACACGGGCATCATGCAGAGAACTAGTAAGCAACCAGATACCAGTATTGGGATCATAGAGTTCGGCCGAGGCCAGAGGGGGGCTGCTATCATCTGCCTGTCCTCCAACGACCAGGACGGTGCCGTTGGGGAGCAGGGTGGCGGTGTGTTCCTCACGGGCATCATTCATGGAGCCAGTCTTTGACCAGTAGCCTTTCCTGGGATGATACAGTTCAGCCGATGCGTCGTTTCCCCAACCCCCGGCGACCAGGACTTTGCCATTAGTGAGTAAGGTGGCCGTGTGATTCCAACGGCCTGAGTGCAGGGAGCCAGTCTCCGACCAGGTACCGGTCCTGGGATCATACAGTTCAGCTAACATCCCTGGGTCAGGCCCGTCGTTTGAGAAGCCGCCAGCGACCAGGACGTGGCCGTCCGGGAGCAAGGTAGACGTGTGAAGAGTACGGTAAGTACTCATGAAGCCAGTATACGCCCAGGTGCCATGCCTGGCATGGGGGATCGCTTCTGGCCGGGCCAGCACTCGCTCAGGCAACCAGGCAGCAAGCGTTGCTGCGGCCACGACTCCCACCATGCTCCTCACGGCCTGGCGACGTGTCAATTTGTCATCCACTATCGTTGTGGTGAGGTCTTCCAACCACTGTGCCATGATTATTTCCTTCTGTACTGAAAACGACGATAAGAATGCTGCTTGCTCATTCTACGATTTTGACGGCTCAGTTTCCATAAAGACCCCTGTTGAGTGGCGAGACCTTGAAGCAGTAATTGATCGGCCCTTTCGTCCATGCTGGATTATTTTGTCAAACTCCATAATCTGGCCCCTATCACCCGTAGGCCGCCTTATCCCTCCTACCTCAAATTGATCCACACCGTCTTCATCTGCGTATACGCATCCAGCACGGCGTGTCCCATTTCGCGACCGTAGCCGCTTTGTTTGTAGCCACCGAAAGGCGCGGCCGCGTCGAACATGTTGTAGGTGTTGACCCAGACGACACCGGATTTGAGCAGCGCCGCCATGCGATGCGCTTTTTTGATATCGCTCGTCCAGACACCGGCGGCGAGGCCGTAGATCGATTTGTTGGCGCGAGCGGCCACTTCCTCGATATCCTCGAACGGCAGGGCTACGACGACCGGCCCGAAAATCTCTTCGCGGGCGATGGTCATATCGTCGCGTACGTTATCGAACACGGTGGGCTGGACAAAGTAGCCTTGAGCCAGCTCACCGTCGAGTTTTGGACGCTCCCCGCCGCTGGTAACGACCGCGCCCTCACGTTTGCCAGCATCGATGTAGCCGGTGACGCGCTCGAGTTGCTCCTGCGAGACGAGCGGGCCGATATCGGTGGCCTGGTCGATACCCGCTCCCAGATTCATTTTGTTGGCCGCATCCGCCAATCCCTGCACTACCTGCTCATAGACCGACTTATGCACGAAGAGGCGACTGCCCGCCGTGCATACCTGGCCCTGATTGAAGAAAATCGCATTCATCGCACCGCGAATGGCATATTTCATATCGGCGTCTGGGAAGATGATGTCGGGCGATTTGCCGCCGAGTTCCAGCGTAACCTTTTTCAGGTTGCCCGCGCTGGCCTGCAAGATCTTCTTGCCGACCTCGGTCGAGCCGGTGAAGGCGATCTTGTCCACGTCGGGATGCGCGGCCAGCGCGGCCCCGGCCGTTTCGCCAAAACCGGGGACGATATTGACCACGCCCTCGGGAATGCCGGCTTCGAGCACCAGTTCTCCCAGGCGCAGGGCTGTGAGCGGCGTTTGCTCCGCCGGTTTGAGAACGGCGGTGTTGCCACAGGCCAGCGCGGGTGCCAGCTTCCAGGCCGCCATCTGCAAGGGGAAGTTCCAGGGGATGATCTGGCCCACGACGCCGAGCGGCTCGCGCAGGGTATAGGTGAACATGTTGGGGATCGAAACCGGAATGGTATCGCCCTCCAGCTTGGTGGCCCAGCCCGCGAAATAGCGGAAGTGATCGGCGGTCAGCGGCACATCTCCACCTCTGGAATATTTGATGGGCTTGCCGTTGTCCAGCGTCTCCAGCAATGCCAGTTCCTCGGCGTGTTGCTCGATCAGCTCGGCGACGCGCCAGAGCAGGCGACCGCGTTGGGAAGGGGTGAGTCTGGGCCAGGGGCCGCTTTCGAAGGCCTTGCGCGCGGCGGAGACGGCGCGATTGATATCTTCGGCATCGCCCTCTGCGACTTTCGCCAGCACCTGCCCATTGGCCGGGTTGATGGTGTCGAAGGTTTTGCCGCTGGCCGCCTCAACCCATTGCCCGCCGATGAGCATTTTGACCGGTTGCTGCCGCAAAAAGGGGATCCGGGTCGTATCTGCTGTATTTGTTGTCATGGTTGTTGGTCTCCTTGATACGCTTACTTTTTGGGCGGCGTGGCGGTGGGGATGATGGCGGGGATGTCCGCCTGCCGCACGCGGTCGTTCAACGCTTTGACGTCGGTATCGATGATCTCCTGCAGGCGTTGCAGTTGCGCGTCGATACGGGCTACGAGGTCGTCAAACAGTTCGTACTCCTGCCGCGTTGGAGCGGCATCGGCGCTCGAGACGACACCGCCCAGGGTGGCGAGCTTGGCGTTGAGTTTGGCCGGATAGTTGAGCGTGTCCTGCCGGCTCCTGGCCTTGAACTGTATCAGTTCATCCTCGACCGGCAGCAGGTGATCCTTGATGGTTTTCCCTAGCCGGGCGATGGCTTCATGCTCCGGCAGTTCCTGCGTGCGCTGCTCCCAATCTTCCACCTGCCGGCGAATAGTGCGCAGCGTGTTGATGGCCTCGTGGGTCTGCGAAAGCTTCTCATGGATTTTCATACGCAGGTCGAACTGCGCTTCCAGCTCCTGCTGGGTTGCCGTTACGCGTGGGTCTTTGCGAATCTCGAACGACTCGATGAGCGACTGATCGCCAACGGTCAACCGCACGCGATAGACGCCTGGTGGCACGAGCGGGCCTGCAAGTGTGGCCTCGGAGGCTACATAGCCCTGCACGCGCTTCGCGTCCGGGTAGCGCATATTCCAGACGAAGCGATTCGCGCCCGACTCTTTGGGGATCGGCGGCCCTTTTTCTCCCGATTCCTGCTCCTCTTCCTTCGTATCGAGGGTTTCATCCGTATCGGCGGGTGGGTCGGTAAAGGTTGGTGGCGCGGTCGCCTCCAGTTCTTCCGTCTCGACCTTGCTGCTGAACGAGCGAATCTCCCTGTCCTGAGCATCCAGGAAGGTGAGTGTGATCTCCCCGGCGGGCTTTTCTTTGAGGTAATAGCTGACAATCACGCCGTTGGGCGGGTTCTGGCCGGCATTGAGATTGCGTTCCACCTTTTTGCCGTCCGGCTGCACTTCGACACGCGCGGTAATCATGGTAGTGCCTGTGCCGCGGTAATATTTGCCCGATTCAGGCGCGCGGGCGTAGCCATAGTTGGTCTGGAAACGAGTGGTGGGACGAGGCCTGAAAAGGTACACCGGGCTATTCTGGACATCCTGATCTACCTGGCGCAAGGGTGTGATGTCGTCCAGTATCCAGAACGAGCGCCCGTGGGTGGCGGCGATGAGATCGTCATCCTTGACTGCCAGGTCGTGAATGGGGACGATGGGCAGGTTGCGCTGCAGCGATTGCCAGTGCGCGCCATCGTCAAAGGAGACGAGGATGCCCAGCTCGGTTCCGGCATAGAGCAGGCCGCGCCGCTGCGGGTCTTCGCGAATGACGCGCGTGAAGGCATTTCCGGCGATGCCATTGGTGATCTTTGTCCAGGTCTGCCCGTAATTGTTGGTTTTATACAGGTAGGGCTGGAAGTCGTCGAGCTTGTAGCGCGTGGCGGCAAGGTAGGCCGTGGCCGGGTCGTGCGGCGATGGCTCGATGATGCTGATGAGCGCCCATTCGGGCAGGTCTTCAGGTGTGACGTTCTGCCAGCTCGCGCCGTTATCGCGCGAGATATGCACGAGGCCATCGTCGGAACCGGCCCAGAACAGGCCCTGTTTGAGTGGCGATTCGGCGAAGGCGAAGATGGTGCAGTAGTATTCCGCGCCGGTATTGTCTTTGGTAATGGGGCCGCCAGAGGCTTCCAACTTCGTGACATCGTTGCGTGTCAGGTCTGGACTGATGATCTGCCAGCTGCTGCCCTCGTCGGTTGAGCGGAAGACATGGTTGCCGGTGACATACAGCACGTTGGGGTCATGTGGCGAAATGAGGATGGGATAGGTCCACTGGAAGCGATATTTCTGGTCCTTCGCGCCCCAACCGGAGGCCAGTTCGGGCCAGACATCGATGTTGCGCTCCTGGCCGCTGCGATGGTCGTAACGGCTCAGGTAGCCCTGGTAGCTTCCGGCAAAGACGATGTTGGGATCGTCGGGCCGCACGGCGATGTAGCCGCTTTCGCCGCCGCCGATTTCATACGTATCGACCTCGGTAATGCCGGCAAGGTTTGAACGACTCGGCACGCTGATAGTGGAGTTATCCTGCTGGGCGCCATACAGACGATAGGGCACCTGGTTGTCGGTGGTGATGTGATAAAACTCCACGGTGGGCTGGTTGTAGATGCTGGACCAGCTTTCTCCACCATTGAAGGTGACAGTCGCGCCTCCATCGTTGCCTTCAATCATACGCTGCGGATTGTGGGGGTCGATCCACAGGTCGTGGTGATCGCCGTGCGGTATGGAGACTTCAAAGAAGGTGCGCCCGCCATCGTTCGATTTCCAGGCCTGCACATTGAGTATCCAGAGCGTTTCGGGGTCCTGCGGATGGGCGTAGATATGCATGTAGTACCAGGGCCGACCGCGCAGGCTGCGATCTTCGCTAAGCCGCTGCCAGCTCGCGCCTCCATCATCGGAGCGGAAGAGCGCGCCATCTTCGGCCTCGATAATAGCCCAGACGCGATCAGTTCTGGCGGGCGAGACGGTGATGCCGATTTTGCCCAGCAGTCCTTTTGGCAGGCCAGGGTTGCGGGTGATCTCCGTCCAGGTATCGCCGCCGTCGGTGGATTTGAAGATGCCGCTGCCTTCGCCGCCGCTGGTGAGCGTCCACGGCCATCTGCGCGCCTCCCAGAACGTGGCATAGAGGATGCGCGGATTGTTGGGGTCCATTGCCAGGTCGATGGCTCCGGCGTGCTCGCTTCTAAAGAGGATGTGTTCCCAGGTTTTGCCGCCATCCTTTGAGCGATAGACGCCGCGTTCGGGATTGGGTCCGTGGGCATGGCCCAATGCCGCTACGTAGACCAGGTCGGGATTATGGGGATGGATGCGCACCTTGGCGATGTGGCGGGTATTCTCCAGACCGAGGTGTATCCAGGTTTTGCCCGCATCGGTCGATTTGTAGACGCCATCGCCATGCGAGACGTTGCCGCGAATAGTTGTCTCGCCCATGCCAGCGTAGATGACGTTGGGATCGGAGGAGGAGACGGCTATTGCGCCGACGGAGGCGCGTTTGAAGAAGCCATCGGAGACGTTTTCCCAGATCAGGCCGCCATCGATGGTTTTCCAGACGCCGCCACCGGTAGAGCCGAAATAAAATACCTGCGCGTGCTGCGGGTCTCCGGCGACGGCGACGACACGCCCGCCGCGGAAAGGGCCGACCAGCCGCCATTCAAGCGAATTGAGCAGGTCGGGATCAATGATAGCTTCTTGAACCGCGGAATCGGTGACGGCGGGTGATTGTCCCTGCCGGGCCTGCCGCGATTGCTGCTGGTGAGTCATGTGCTACGGTTCTCTTTTCTAAGTGCTCGCGTTGTTCTAAAAAGCAGAAGCCAGGGCGACACCCGCGGTTGCCCTGGAGGGGGACGGCCCTTCAGTAATTTTATCATATCCTGCCTGGTCTGTGTCCGGGAAAGAAGTATTCTTTTTATCTCAGAAATACGTGTCAAATACAGCTACCCTGTGTATGTCAGGAAGTCTGGCCTTGCAGGATGATTGAGAGGAACCGGGGAGAAAAGCATGCATGTTGAAAGGAAAGGAAAGAACGTATGAGGCCAAACGTTTCAACGGCGACGAGAAATGCGCATAGAGCGGAATACGCGGCGCGAGGGGCCGCGACCAGCCGGTGGATGACAGGATTTGCGCGCCTGGGCTACGCGGCTAAAGGAGTCGTGTACCTGATTATTGGAGGGCTGGCGCTAGAACTGGCAATCGGTCATGGAGGCGCGGCAACCGACCAGCGCGGCGCCTTGCAGACGATCTATGAGCAGCCCTTTGGGAAATTTCTGTTGATTGTAGTCGGCATTGGGCTGGCAGGCTACGCCTTGTGGAGCTTTATTCAGGCCATTTTTGATACCGAGGGCAAGGGGAGAGACGCGAAAGGTATTCTAGCTCGTATTGGCTATGGCGCTGTAGGTGTCGCTTACGCTTTGATCGCGTTCGGCGCTTTCCAGCTGGCTTTGGGAACTGGCAGCGTGGGGCAACATTCGTCCACTTCGACGCAGGACTGGACGGCAAGGCTGTTGAAGTTGCCCTTTGGCCAGGCGGTGGTGGTGATTGTGGGGCTGATCGTGCTAGGTATTGCCTTTTACCTCTTCGCTAAGGCCTGGAACGCGAAATTCCAGAATCGGCTGGCTTTATCCGGGGTGGCCGCGCGCTTGAGAAGATGGATTGTGGGTTCTGGCAGGCTCGGCTATGGAGCGCTGGGCGTGGTTTTCACCATCATTGGCTTCTTCCTGATCGTGGCAGCGTTACAGCATAATCCGAGCCAGGCGAAGGGGCTGGATACCGCCTTACAGGAATTGTTGCGCCAGCCATTCGGCCCGGTGCTGCTGGGCATCGTAGCCTTCGGGCTGTTCTGCTACGGCATCTATTCGCTGGTGGAGGCACGCTATCGACGCGTGGGCAGGTAAAGCGGGTTCTGGCAAAATAAGCCGGTGAGAGGGGCCGGAGATGAACGCTCGCGATCAACACCGGTAATGCAGACGTGGCTGTGACATGCTGGGGACTGTGACATCCCCGGCATGTTTGTACGTAATCATCTTAGCGATGCGTGTTATACGACCAATGAAAGCAGAGCGAGATGATATGATGCCGTTTCACAGCAGAATTTGCAGAGGCGAGGAAGAATACCCTGTAGGGACAGCGCCTGGCGCCTGCCCCGCGCCGGGAGCGGTGGTCGCCCGTCTTTGCAGGCGAATGTGGCTGTTCCTCTTCAACGGGGTATTGTTCCTGCTGTTCTGCCTGTCCCTGTTACCCGCTCAACAGGCTTTTGCGTATAGCGCGGGCGGGCGTTCATCTCCCCCGGCGTTGCAGGTGAGCCTGGGCTTTCAAGCAACGTACAGGCTGGGCTTCTGGACGCCGGTATTTGTTACCGCAAGCAACGCGAGCCAGGCCGGTTTCTCAGGCACGCTTTCGGTCAGTACTTACGCCGGTTCGCCTCGCACCTCGAATAATGCCAGCGCCTATTGGACCTACGAGGAACCCGTTTCCCTGCGTCCAGGCGAGCAAAAACGCTATACATTGAATGTGCCGTTCTATTTTGGGGTGGGAGCGCGCGGCCTCACCGCGACCGCTCGCCTGCTCGATGCCCAGGGGAGGCTTATCGCCACCCAGGATTCCCCGCGCAGCTATGAAGTGCAGCCCGGAGACCTCTTCATCGGCACGCTTTCTGACCCGGGCGCGAACTTCAATGCCCTGGGCAATGCTCCTTTGCCGCACCAGGGCAGCTCGCCGACGCTGTCCGCGCTGGATGCCAGCACCATGCCGGCGATGGAGTCAATGCTTGAGAATTTCGATGCCATCGTCCTGGAGAATTTCGCGACGAGTTCGCTCAGCGCGGTCCAGCTCGCGGCCCTGCAAACCTGGGTAAACCAGGGCGGCATATTGATCGAGATTGGCGGCGCGCGGTGGCAAAGAACCTTGAGCGCGCTCCCCCCGGGCTTATCGCCCGTGATCGCCAGCGGCACGCGTTCAATCCCGGCAGGAACGCACCTGTTGCCGCCCGGTAGCCCTGCCATTACGACCTACGATAACACGATCCTGAAAGATACGCTGCCTGCCGCCTTAGATGCCAGCACGGGGACGGTACGCGCGCGGGACGCGTTATTCAGCAGCGAGGTGCTGCTCGCTTACGGAACGACGCCGTTGATTGCGCGGGCGCGAGAGGGACAGGGGGCGATCTATTACCTGGCTTTTGATCCCACACAGGCCCCACTCGCGGGCTGGGTTGGCACGCCGACGCTGTGGGCCGCGCTGCTGGAACACGCGATGGGAGACAAGTTTCTCATTCCCGGCACAACACCGAACTATTACAGCGGGCCGGGCCAGTTGCTGACCCGCGGGGGCATTCTCAGCATCATAGCGCCGCGAACGCTTTTTGGCCCCTGGATATTGCTCGCGCTCCTGCTCGGCTACATACTCGTGATCGGGCCGGTACGCGTGCTGGTAGTGAGGCGCTTACCACGACCGGCGGCGGGAGAGGCGCCAGGCGCTGCCCCTACGGCGCGGTTGCGGCGCGCGCGGCGCAGCTGGCTCATTATTTTGAGCAGTATTGTGCTTTTTTCCCTGCTGGCCTATGGGCTGGCGGCGATTGAACGGGGATCGGAGCTGAGCGATAACAGCGTCTCGATCATCGCGCTCAATGCCGATGGGTCGATGGCGCATATTACGACCTATCACGGCATATTCTCACCTGCCAGGGGCGATGTGACGCTGCACATCCCTGGGAATAGCGCGGCCCAACCGGTGCCCAACTCGTTGTTGGAGAATAGCAACGCCGGTATACTCGACGATAACGCGGCCGCGTCGATTGTCTCCGGGCCGGGTGGGACGGATGTGACGCTGACCAACATTGGCCCCTGGACATTTCACCCGGTTGTCAGCGAGGCAGACGAACGACTGCCAGGCGGTCTCGCGGCCCACCTGGCGCTGCAAAACAACCGGCTGGCGGGAACACTCACCAATACACTGGCGACATCGCTGAGCGACGTGTATATCCTGTTTGCTTCGGGCGCGGTTGCCGTTGGACAGCTACCGGCGGGTTCGACGCGGCGGATCTCTTTGCCCCTGGACGGCTCTTTGCTACGTCCGGGCCAATCGCTGGCGGACGAGCTTGCCGGGCGCGGCGGGCTGGCGGTCCCCTACTTTCCTTACGCACAAAACAAGCAGCCGCGAACGGATTTCCAGCAACACATGGCGCTGCTGGCGGCGCTAAGCGGAGCCGGTTTTTCCTTCTCACCGTGCAAGGGTTCCTGCGCGATGCACGCGATCGCGAGCCAGGGGAGCATCTTCATTACCGGGGGCAACGTACCCAACCCGGCGGCGATCAACCCGCCCGAACCATTGTTGCTGCCGGGCGCGCCTGCCACGCTGATCGGCTGGGCGGACGCATCCATTCCTGGCATAGACGATGTGACGATCAATGGCTCGCGGCCCGCGGGCCAGCATGAGAAACTGGTGCGGATGCCGCTTGCTCTTTCCGCCGGCGCGTCGTCCCCCACGGGCGCGCTCGCGGGGGCGATCAGCGGCCAGCTGGTCGATATCGAAAGCTACGACGCCCGACTTGTGTTGCCCGGCACGTATGCGATGGGCCACGGCTACCTGACGTTTGAATTTTCGGTGCCGGCGGCGGCGAGCCAGCAGGCACGGGGTCTGACGATCAGGCAACCCGACCTGCTGGCAGCCAGCTCAGGTGCGGCGGCAGGCGCGACCGGTTATGTGCGGGCGCGTCTCTACAACTGGCAGGCGGGCGCGTGGGACGGCGTGTCGCTCAACGCGGAAACGCTCTCCACATCCGACGCGCGGGCATACCTCGGCCCGGGAGGTCGCGTTTTGATGCAGGTGTCCGGTCGAAGCGGCTTCCAGGGGGAGATCTATTTTGGGACGCCTGCTTTGAGCGTGATTGGATAAAGAGAAAAGGTACCTGAACTATCTCAAAACATTGCCGGAAGCCGCGATGATAGCCCATCCCGGGTTGGATAGACACATCATAGTAACTGGTCAGGATCAATGCCTAAAGAGCGTAGTTTTTCGGCAAACATTCTTTTTTGCGCGGCCTCGGTTTCTGCTCTACGTTCCGCGGCCTCGGTCCTCGTTAGCCGCAGATTTCTATTGGAGTCATAGAGGCGCAACAACGCGCCCTCTGGCACCAGGTAGCTTTCGAGATGCGGGCTCCACAGGCTGCCGTCAGGAAGAGAAGGGGCTTTGCGCATCTGACCGGTTCGCCCATCGCGATGCCAGCCAAACAATCGCCCGCCCTTACGCCTGCTCAAGGGTAATGGAGTCTTGTAGGGATCATAGGCATAGTATTCTTGCACCCCCATCGCGGCGTACGCGGCCGGTTTCTCTTCCAGGTCACGCGCCCGGGTTTTTGGCGAGGCGATCTCGAAGACGACCTGGGGAGGCGGCCCATCGACCCCCACGCGCCAGCTGATATCCGGGGTTTTAGTGACGCCTTTGATCAGAGCCACGTCGGGCGCCAGGGGATATTCATATTCATCAGGAGTTTGAAAGAAGTTGAGATTCTCATAGACCGCGCATGATTGGTCGCGAAAGAGCCATTCGAGCACCTGTTTCAGGTATTCGGCCAGGCTGCGATGCGCAGGCGATTCCCCCATCAAGTCCTCCCCGGTGGGGTGGCAGTCGTAGTAGTAGCGGACTGCTCCTGCGTCATTATTGGTTCGCTCGATCATGGCGCGCTCCTTTTGTCTCTCGTCGCTTCGTTGCGTCCAGGTCGCTTTCCCCTCTGTACGCCTCGACCCCTACCTTTTTCATGTAGAGTGACTTTTCGTGCAGCGATAAAGCCACCTGTCTTTATGGTAGCAGAATTGCATCCCCTCTACAAGCCCTTTTCTAGTAGAGCGGTTTAAAGAATACGTATGGCCCGCTCAAACGGCTGCGGCGCGGCTGTATACCTCTGGTTGATTTCTTGCGTGTCCTGCATAGAGGGGTGGTGGGAGCAAACGCCAGGTGGTGCTATCGATGTTGAAATAGATGGGAGGATACATATATGCCAGATGAGGTCAGCAATTCGAACGAGCCACGCGCCGGGCAGGATCAGTATGCGAACCTTGGTTCGCAAGGAAACGACCAGCCCATAGCGCAATATGGAAGCAGGGATGGCACGGGGAAATTCGGCGACCAGGGCAGCGAGCCCGGCTATAGCCGCTTTGGGCCTCACGGCCTGGATAGGGGCGACGAGGAGCATATCGCCCCGGATGGTTACGGGCCGCAGGATCAATTTGGCGACCTGGACGACCAGGACCCTTACAGCAACCTTGAGAATACCGATCCCGGTGAAAGCCCGGGCGGAGAGGGACTGTATGATATCGAGGATACGTTGTATGGCCTGGCCGAACCCCTTGCTAAGCCCGGCGATGAGAGCCTGAAAGAGCGCGATAAGGATTCGTTTGGAACGCGGGGAAGCCAGGATCAATACGGTTACCAGAAATAGCAGCAAAGCATATGATCATAGAGGGTGATTACGATGCCAGATCAGGAACATTTGAATCTGCTTAAACAGGGTGCAAACGGTTGGAATGCCTGGAGGCAGGCACATCCAGAGGCCGAGCCAAATTTGAATGAGGCGGACCTGAGCAGTATCGAACTAAAAGGGGCCAATCTAAGCAGAACCAATCTGAGCGGCGCGAAGCTCACCAGGACCGTCCTGCGGGATGCAGACCTGGGCTGGTCGAGCCTTGTCGGAGCGGATCTGAGTGGAGCCGATTTAAGCAGGGCCAATTTGAGCGGAGCGGATCTGAGCGGGGCGATTATGCAGGAGGCAAACCTGAGTAACGCCAATCTCAGTAAAGCGATGCTTCTCGGTGCCAATTGTATTGGTGCTAACTTGAGCGAAGCGAACTTGCAAGACGCGAACCTGCAAGGCGCGTATCTGAGGCTGGCGGATCTGCGCGGAGCGATCATTTCGCAGGAACAGCTCAACCAGGCCCATTCGCCGGATGACATCCCTTGATCGCGTTTGATGTGGTGATCGTGGGCGTCGGCCTGCCGGATTGAGCGCCGCGTTGATTCTTGGGCGTTGTCGCCGCCATGTTTTGATCTGCGATATGGGCCAGCATCGCATCGCGCCGGGCGAGTACGAAGAGACCGGCGTTCCCGGCCTCTTCGTAGCCGGTGATGCCTCGCGGCGGCGGAAAGGGCCGGGGCGGCATTCGCGATCAACGCGGTGTTGTTGAAAGCGGGCCTGGGGCGATGTGTTGCTCGAACCAGGCGCGGATGTGCCGCAGGCGTTCGAGGCGCAATTTTGGATGCCCGCCGCGCGAAAGCCCGTGGCTCTGCCCCTCGAAGCGCGCGAAGAGCACCTCGCGCCCCAGGTATTTCAGGGCGGCGAATAGCTGCTCCCCCTGCTCTATATTGCAGCGCAGGTCGTTTTCGCTGTGAATGATGAGCAGCGGTGTGTGGATATGTTTCACATAGGTGATCGGCGACATGCGGCGGTAGAAGTCGGGATCATCCCAGGGCGCGGCGTCCACATGCTCCATGGTGAAGGCGGGGCCGATATCGCTGCTGCCGAAAAATGAGGCGCGATCATTGACGGCCCGGTCGCTCACGGCGGCTTTGAAGCGGTCGCTGTGGCCGATGAGCCAGCTGGTCATGAAGCCGCCATAGCTGCCGCCGATGACTCCCAGGCGTTGCTCGTCGATGTAGCCTTTTTGTAGCGCGGCGTCCACTCCTGCCATGATGTCCAGCGAGTCTTTGACGGCCCAGGCGTTTTGCACGGCCAGGGCGAAGTCCCGTCCATAGCCAATGCTGCCCCGCGGGTTGGTGAAGAGGATGACGTAGCCGGCCCCGGCGAGCATTTGCATTTCGTGCAGGAAGCCGTAGCCATACTGTGTGTTCGGCCCTCCATGGATCTCGACGAGTAGCGGGTATTTCCTGCTGGGATCAAAGTTGGGGGGCTTGAGCAGCCAGCCGTCGATGGGCCAGTCGTCCGCACCGCTATAGGGCAGGTATTCGGGGGTCGATAGCTCCAGCTCGGAGAATAGCTGGTCGTTGAACCCGGTGAGGCGCTGCACTTCGCCCGCCGGGGCCATGGGGCAGAGATATATTTCGCCGGCATGGGTGGGATTTTCGATCAGGGCGGCGATCTTGCCCGAGGCCTGGGCGGCGCTGAAGTCGAGGACGTGAATGTCGCCAGGGGTGACGGTGGGCGGTTGCTTGCCGGCGCCCGTTTCGATGGAGATGGCGTAGATGCGCGATGAGCCGTGATATGCCGCCGGGGCGTAGAGGGTTTTGCCGTCGGACGACCAGGCAGGTGGCGGCATGAGCTGGTCGTTGGTCATGTCGCTATTGGTGAGGCCGTCGAAGCTGCCGTCGAATTCGGCGGTGAGGTTACGGGGCGAGGGCCGATCAATCGGCGATGGGCGCGATAAATCGGCGGCTGTTGCTGCTGGGATGGTGAAGAGTTCGACGTGGTTGCCGTGGTGCATTTTGGGGGTGGCTAGAAATGCGATGGTGCTGCCATCGGGCGACCAGGATGGCGAGCTACAGTTCCGCGTTCCATCCGTTAAACAGTGCAACTGGCCGGGCGCGTTGCTTTCTATTGAGAGGATATACAGGTCGAACGTTGGTAGATACCAGCGGTCTTCTGCGCGGTTGGATGTGAAGGCAATGCGCGTGCCATCGGGCGACCAGGTGGCGTCTTTATCGTCCCAGTCGCCGTCTGTCAGCTGCCGCGGCTCGCCGCCTGCCGCGTCGATCAAAAAGAGGTGCTGGCGATGTTCGTGAATGAAGCCAACGCCGTCGCGGCGGTAGACAAGCCTGTCGATCACGCGCGCTTTGGGCAGCGGTTTTCCATCTTCTGTCTCCTCGTCGAGCGGCCCGACGGCGGCATTGAAGACGAGGCCGCGGCTATCGGGCGACCAGGCGGGATTGCCTGCTCCATGCGGCATGAATGTCAGCTGGTGCGCTTCGCCGCCGGCGGTAGGGAGCAGCCATAGCTGGCCCTTGCCTTTCCCGGCCTTGCGCGGCTCTTTCGCGTATTTCGCCGGCAGCTCGCCTTCGCGGTCGGATACGAATGCGAGCCAGCGCCCATCCGGCGACCAGGATGGACTATGCGCGTTGCCTGGCCCCTGGGTGAGGCGCCTCGCTTCTCCGCCGTCTGCTGGGGCGAGCCAGATGGCGGATTGATAGGTGTGCTTGCGCTCGTCGATGGTTGTGACGACGAAGGCAACGCTCTCGCCATCCGGTGAGATGCGCGGCCTGCTGAGAAATTTCAACTGGTAGAGGTCTTCGATTGTGATTGAACGTGACATGTGTGACTCCAAAAAAGGGTTATATTACTCCTTCGCTTGTTTCCTGTATTAATTGGTCGACGACGGCTTTGAAGTCGCCGGTTCTTTGATAGGTGGCCAGCTGGCGGTCGGCGCTCGAACCATTTTCCAGGATATGGTAGGCGTATTCGACTTCGTGGCGGCTGCCCAGTTCATCGACTACGTCGCCGATAAACCATTCGATCAATTCACGTATCAGGTCGCGCGCCGGTAACTCCTGCTGCTTGCCGAAGTCGATCAGTTTCCCGTCCAGGCCATAGCGCACGGCGCGCCATTTGTTCTCTTCGATCAGGTCGACGGGATAGATGCGGAAGGTGAGGTTGTCGCGGCGCAAACGCCAGAGCTTGGCGATGATGGCCTGGAAGATGGCGGCGACGCACACGGCCTCTTCAATGCGCGTGCATACGTCGCAGATACGAAATTCAAGCGTGGGGTACGACCAGTTGGGCCGCACATCCCACCAGATTTTGCTGCCGTCGGGGATGGTATGGGTCTGTGCCAGCGTATTCACCATGTAGACGTACTCGTCCCAGGAGTTGAACACCCGTGGAATGCCGGTGCGCGGAAAGTTGCGGAAGATGATGCTGCGGTACGACTTGAGGCCGGTCACGCGCCCCATCCAGAAAGGCGAGCTGGTGGACAGGCACAAGACGTGGGGCATGAAGTAACGGGCAACATTCATGGCGTCGATCAGGAATTCGCGGTCTTCGATTCCAACATGAATATGCGTGCCGAAGATCAACAGGCGCTGCGCGAGTTCCTGCAAGTCCTGCTTGACGCCCATATAGCGCTCCATGGGCGTGATCTCCTGCTCCATCCACGAGGAAAAGGGGTGCGTTCCGGCGGCGGCGATCTTCAAACCGTTCTTGCCGGCCAGTTCCAGCAGCGCGCCCCGCAGGCGTGCCAGTTCGGTGCGTATTTGAGCCGGCGTCTGGCAGACGGATGACCCGACCTCAACAATGGATTGATGCAGTTCGGGTTTGACCTGCTCGCGAAGCAGTATCTTGCCCTCTTCAAGAATCTGGGTGATATACGAGCGCAGCTCGCGTGTTTGCGGATCGACGATTTGATACTCTTCCTCGATGCCAAGGGTAAGCGAAGGTTCTTTCATATCATCCTTGCCTTTCCGGGGTGACGACCCCTGTCGGGGGGGTGCAGGGCGACCGGTAGAGAGCCGATTGATCGCGCTCGTGGTCGCCCCAACCCGCGTCAGCGTTTTTCAACGATAAAGGTCGCGACAGCTGAGCCGCTGCCTGCTGAGACGTTGAGCAGGGCCTGAGTCGAGAGGCGCGAGAGGCAGCCGTCCACGTAATCGCCATAGAAGACGAGCGGGTTGGTATCGAGCATGCGATCAATCAACACAACCTGCCCATCAATCCAGTTGGGA
Organism: Ktedonobacteraceae bacterium; assembly: GCA_035653615.1. Classification (NCBI taxonomy): domain Bacteria; kingdom Bacillati; phylum Chloroflexota; class Ktedonobacteria; order Ktedonobacterales; family Ktedonobacteraceae; species Ktedonobacteraceae bacterium. Next base: position 91,516 of record DASRBN010000027.1, read on the forward strand.
TAGGGTTCGCTGGGAATGGCGACCCGCTCTTGCACGATATATGGTTGCTCCAGGGCAAGCTGGAGTGTCTTTGCCCATGTCTCCGCGTCCGCCTCCCAGCCCAGGACAATACCGTGGCCGCCGTAATCGTCGTTAGGCTTGAGCACGAGTTCCTCGCGATGCTCAAAAATGAACGGAACCAGGTCAACCGGTTTGCCACGATAGCTGGCAATGCGCTCCTCAACACGGCACGTCCAGGGGATATGTGCGTTGATGGCCTCCAATTCGCTGGTCGTGAAAAGTTCGGCGTTGCGTTCATCGCTCAGCACGGCCAGGCTGGCCTTTTTATGCAGGATTTTGCAGCGGGCGGGATTGACCATGCAGACGGCCCCATCGCGTACAGCTTGCAGGACGGGTTGCTCCAGCCCGCCGCGTTCCACCAGTTCGCTGAGCAGGACGCGCTTATAAATCAAGGTAATGGGAAAATCCCCGGCCATCAAGCGCCCTTCGCGATACTCGACTTCGCGCGGATCAGTGATGATGCATTCGATGCCCTGCGATTTGAAATAGTCGGCGAATAGCACAAACTCGCTATAGCTGGGCACTTCGCGCCAGTCCAGAATGGCGATGCGAGGTGCTTCGCGGCGTCCCAGCCATTGTTGAAACGAATCGATCAGCGCGTGCAGGACGCCATGGCGCGAGGGCAGCGGGCGAACCTCGTACTGGCGCAGGAATTCGCGCATCACCGGCAGGCCATAAAATACTTCCGCGAGAGCATCATTGTAGGCCGGGCTGGCCGGTGTCTCAGCGTTGTATTCGGTAAGGCGCAGGCCACCACGTTCGGTGACGAAGAATGTGTCAACGCGCGAAGTCGGGCTGGGGTCGCGAAAACCCGGGTTGTGCGCGATCAGCGTCTCTTCCCAATCGAGCAGGCCAAATTGAGCGCGGAAAGCGGGGTTCTCGATGGCGACGGCATAGATTTTGTTGAAAGCGCCCATCAGCACATGCACGCGTTTTTGCAGGAACAGGTATTGCTCCGGCGTCAAGAAGCGCGGGCGCAGCACATTGCAGAGCGGGCGCTGCCCAAAGAAGAGGCCGCGCACCCGCTGCTGGCTCTCAAGCTGGAATTGGGACTCGCCCGCCAGTTCGTCGGTGAGGAGATCGTGATAGCTGTTAATGGCTTCTCGTAGTGACATTGGTGCTTCTGCTTTCTAACACACCGCACAGGCGGCAGGCGACCTGACGAGTGCGATGAATCGACTCTCTACCAATCCGCACGCTACCCCTACAGAGCAAGGGGGCATCCATTTATACACGAATATCAGATTCCAGACCTGCATTGGCCTTAAAAAGGGCGTCCCAGCGCAGTTCTTTCGCCTGCGAGCGCGGCTGCTTTGCCAGGCGGATAGCCATATCCGCCATATGTTTGACGACCCAGTCGAAATAAAACGGTGTGAGTGAATAGATATCCATATCGGGCGCGGGGTTCATGAAATCGATGGCATACGGGATGCCGTCGCGAATGGCCCACTCGAGGGAGTTCATGTCGTATCCCAGGGCCCTCACAAGCTTGAGCGAATCTTCTACGACGCGGCTGCCAAGCTCAGGAGAGAGGTGTTCGTGTTCGACATGATACTTGCGCTCGTGTGGGTCGTATTTAATGGGCAGCACTTCTTGCTGGCCCAGGGCGATGCAGCGCACGTACTGGTCCCACTGAATAAATTCCTGCACGATGCCGGTACGCAGGCCGAACTGGTTATAGTGATACAACAACTCGTCCAGCGAATGGCAGATGAAAACGTCTTTCCAGCCGCCGCCCAGGGCATCCTTAAAGACACAGGGCAGGCCGACATAATCGATGATTGCCTGCCAGTCCAGCGGGTAGAGCAGGTTGCGCAGGCTTTCGGTATGCACGATGCCGGGAACATAGTCTTTGTTGGGCAGCACGACGGTCTTCGGGCTGGCGATGCCTAACTTCGTGGCAAGCGCGGCCTCAAAAAACTTGTCATCGGCCGTCCACATGAACGGGTTATTGACGACGGTCACGCCCTGCAAAACGGCATATTTAAGATAGATGCGATAGTATGGTACCTCGTGCGAAATACGGTCGATGATGACGGAGTAAGGGCATGGCTCGTCCATGCGCGTACCACCCAGCTTCACTAACTCTGCTTCAACGCCTTCATCGCGGCGGTTGACCTCTTCTATGAAAGCGGGCGGAAAAGACCATTCTCGTCCTATAATGAGACCAACTTTTAGGGTCATATCCTTTTCCTTTCGGTACGCAAATGCGGAACCTAATCGTGACCGCCGATATAGAGCTGGATCATCTGCTTCCACCAGGGCCAGTCATGCGCCCAGCCATCCCAGATACGCAGCGCGTGCCAGATATTTTTGTCCCAGAGGATCTGTGACAGGTGCTCATTATTCGGGCATGACGGGTCATCACGCCCGATGGCCAGAATAATATCCATGTGCCGGAATGCCTGGAGCCGTTCCGGTTCGTGTTCGCCTTTCATGAAATCGCTGGGGCTGTTGAAATAGACGTTCTCGTCCGAGAAGCCGCCGGTGAAGCGCTTGATGTCATACAGGCCGCTCAGGCCGATGACGCGATCAACCAGGTGCGGGTAGCGAAAGGCGAAGTTGACCGAGTGGTAGGCGCCGAAGCTGGTTCCAGCCGCGATCAGGTACGGGTTCGAGTTGTGCTGGACGGTGAAAGGTAACACCTCGCGCAGGAGATACTGGTCGTACTGCACGTGACGAAACGCGCGTTCAGACGGTGGCCGCCATTTGGCATACCAGCTTTCTGCGTCGACACTATCGACGCAGAACAATTGCAGGCCGCCTTCTTCCAACTGACCGCGCAGTGCATCGACCATGCCGGTATCTTCCCATTGGAAAAAACGACCCTGGGAAGTGGGAAAGATCAAGGCGCGAGCGCCTGCATGGCCAAAGACGAGCAGCTCCATATCGCGCTGCAAAGAGGGACTATACCAACGATGATACTCACGATTCATACAATTATACACTCATATCCGGCTTCATGGCCGGCTCAACATTGTGGGACGGTTCGGCTGCGCACTTGCCGTTCTTAACCCGTCTTGCCAGCGTCGCTCGCTCGTTGGCCTTGTCCATCTTATGAACGCCGCTCGCTCGCGGCTTCGCCGTCACATGAGATGCAGGGCGGCTAGCGCTCGCACTCGGACAAGACAAGCAGCTGTTTCAGGCGACAATCGGTGATCGGGGTGCCTGGCCAGGTAATAGAAAAAATGGGCAGAGGACAGACCATTGCCTGCGTAAAATCTTATCACGCTTGTTAAGAGAATGTCAAATCGGAAGAAGCCGGTGATTCCTATAAGTGGGAGAGAGATGCTTCGTGGCACTCAGCATGACATGCCCCGCGCTGTCATGCTGAGTGCCACGAAGCATCTCCCGCCCGACCGTCGCCCCGTACTCCATGGAACTATGATATAGTACATGTAATGATTTCGAATACCCGCGTGTTCTGTAGGGGTAGCGTGCGGATTGGCAGAGAGTCGATTCATCGCACTCGTCAGGTCGCCTGCCGCCTGCCTTCGTCCCCCGGTCGGGACAGGGACGGGCCGCTGCCCTTACAGAGCATGGTGCTAGCGGAGCTGATAGTGCAGAAAACAACCCCAATGCTCGCGGACGAACGAATTACTCTTCCCTGGCGTCGCTTCGTCGTCTGCGCCTTGATCGTCGCGGTAGGTTTCAATTTACGTTCGATTATGCTAGCCGTTCCACCGGTTTTGCCGCTGATCCAGCATGACCTCGGCCTTTCATATACGGAGACCGGCCTGCTTACGGCGCTGCCGGTGCTGGCGCTGGCATGCCTGGCATGGCCGTCGGGCTTCTTTATCGACCGGGTTGGCAGCCGGCCAGCGGTCATTATTGGTCTGACGCTGCTCGCGGGCGGCACTTTTTTGCGCGTTCTGAGCGTCCAGATCGCGCCGGAAGCAGGTGCGGCGCTACTTTTCCTCTTCACATTGCTTTTCAGCATGGGGGTCGCTTTGACTCAGACGACCATACCAGTGCTGATACGCCACTGGTTCCCGGCGCAGATCGGCTTTGTATCGGCGCTCTTCAGCGATGGGCTGATCATTGGAGAAGCGGTGGCGGCAGGGATCACCGTCCCGTTGATGCTGCAACTGGCGGGAAAAGATGGCTGGGCAGCAACCTTTATCTTTTGGGGCCTGCCAATAGTGGTAGTATTCGTCCTCTGGCTCTGGCTTGCTCCACCCGCGCATACCAGGCCGGTCAGAGCCGGTCGCGGACAGGCAGCAGGCGCTATCCCGACAGCGATGGAAGACGCGGCGGCGCAATCAGTAGCGATGAGCGATAGGCTTCCTGAAGATACCGGCAAAAGACCTCGTGTCAACGCGCTGCACCTCGGTATCCTGATCGGTGGGGGCAGCCTCATTTATTTTGGTATGAATGGCTGGATCGCGCCCTATAATGTGGCGATCCATGCCAGCGCCTTAACGCCGCCAGCGCTGGCGATCTTGAATGCCGCGCAATTGCCGGTCAGCCTGGCAGTCACACTTTTCGCGCAGCGACTGGCGGGCCGCCGCTTGCCCTTTATTATCGCGGGCCTGGTCTGCGGCCTCTCAATTGCCGGCTGGCTACTGGCGCCGGCGACCCTGGAACCGCTATGGGCCGCCCTGCTGGGGGGAAGTTCCGCTTTCGTCTTCACACTCGGCATCGCGCTGCCGCCCCTGCTAGCGTTGCCTCACGAAGTAGCGCGCCTGACGGGCATCACTATCTCCCTTACCTACGCGGTCGCTTTCGTAGGGCCTTTCGCAGGCGGGGAGTTATGGGATATCCTGCACATACCCGCCATGGCCTTTCTGCCGGTAATCATTGCCTCCTTAATGCTCATCATTCTGGGCACATTGCTGCCCTCTCGCGCCCAGTTCGGATTGCAACCCGCCCCATAGGAGCCGATTCATCGTGCCCAGCGCCGATTGATCGGCCCCCGTCCCGGGACGCCTGATGAATTTTTCCAAACGAATCGGGGTATCCGTTCGTGTCATTCTGAGCGCAGCGAAGAATCCGTGTCCATCGCGCCAGAGATTCTTCGCTGCGCTCAGAATGACACGACCTGGGCCGCTTAGATTACCGATTTTGATTGTTAAAATTGATTAGGGGCCGATTTATCGGCCCCGGAGTTGATGACTTGCCTGCAAAACTGTAATGAAGTATGCTTTCTTTGAAAGAAGAAACTCCAACCCTGATTTTTTCCCTGGTGAATAGGGGAATGCTCCAGGGACAGCGGCTTGTCCCTGTCCTGAACCCCCGGAGCAGGCAAGATCAATGGAGGGACCTATGATGCAGCTGTATCGAGATCGAAGTGAAGCAGGACAGGAACTGGCGACCAGGCTGGCTGCATACGCGCATCGTCAAGATATTATTGTGCTTGCCTTGCCACGCGGGGGCGTTCCAGTGGCTTTCGAGGTGGCGAAGGCCCTGCACGCCCCATTAGATGTGTTTGTGGTACGTAAACTCGGCGTGCCCGGCCACGAAGAACTGGCTATGGGAGCCATCGCGACGGGGGGCGTGCGTTTTGTCAACCAGGAAGTGGTACGCATGCTGCGCATTCCTGATGCCGTAATCGACGCCGTGACGGCACGAGAGCAACAAGAGCTGGAGCGCCGCGAACACCTGTATCGCGATGACCTGGCACCCCCCGATGTGCGTGGCCGGGTGGTGATCCTGGTAGATGACGGCCTGGCGACGGGTTCGACCATGCGTGCCGCGGTAACGGCGCTGCGACAGCAACAGCCCGCCCGTATCGTCGTCGCCGTACCGGTAGCTGCCCCTTCTACCTGTGCGGAGTTGCGGGCCGAGTTGGATGAAATCATCTGCGCGCAAACGCCGGAGCCATTCTATGGAGTGGGCTACTGGTACGAAAATTTCGCGCAAACCAGCGAAGAGGAAGTACATGACCTGCTGGCACAGGCCGAGCAAGAAAGACCGGCCGTGAGGAGCAAAAAGTAATCTCGCACGGATACAACCTGGATGCGACCGTGAAAAAAGCACCCGGTTGAACGTAATCATCTTAGCTGGTTCAGCAAGACGCATTCACCCTCGTCATATAGAAGTTATTTATACGGCAGGAACGGGTACAAAGATGCTTAAGCGGTATGCTGCCGGGCCACAGTTGAATGTTCTCCGCGTGCTACTGGCAGCATGCTGCCCGCTTTTGGCCGTGCTGCTCTTTCCTTCTCTCACGGCAGCGGATTCAACCCACGTAGCAGCACAACATATTTCGCTGCAAGTCAGCCTTGGATTTAACGAAAACTACCGCCTGAACCTCTGGTCTCCTGTTCAGATCGCGCTCACGAATAGCGGACCTGATTTTAGTGGAACAGTATCCGTCTACACCTTCAGTTCCCAGGCCCGCTCGAACTCCGCGCCGCCTGCTTATTCGCCCTGGAACTTTCAAGTACCTATCAAGCTCGCAAAGGCAACGCGGAAAGAGATTCATTTGAACATCCCTCTCTACTACGTGAGCGCGAATTACCCGTTTGGCGTCGAAGCGCGCGTGCTTGATACACGGGGGCGCGTCGTCGCCACACGGCGGGATGTCGCCAACTACCTGAATGCCAATGACATCCTGGTTGGCACTTTCTCCGCTCGCAACGCCGGATTCGGGCCTCTATCGACCGTCGCGCTGCCCAACCACGCCAGTTCTATCGTCGTCACTTCCCTGGACGCAGCCAGCATGCCCTCATCTCCTGCTCTACTCGCCAACTTCGACATGCTGATAGTTGATGATGTGACGACCGCGGCGCTCAGCGCGGCACAACGGGCCGCCCTCGTATCATGGGTCAACCAGGGCGGTGCGCTCATCGAGGTGGGTGGAACAGGTGCGCAACGCACGCTGGGCGGCCTGCCCCCTGAATTACTGCCCGTCCACCTGCTTGGCACCGCGATGCTTCCACCAGGCACGCACCTGCTGCCTGAAGAGGACAGGCCCCAGGCGTCGTCCCCACAGGGAAGCGACCAGCCCATGAATGATACGCTGCAACAACCCATTCCTATAAGTACAGCAACATTGAACGTGAAAGGAACAAATGGACAACCACAAGGCGACGAGCAGGCCACCACAACAAACACCCCTACCGCTCTGGCCGTCCTTTCCTCTGGCGCCATCCCGCTGCTGGTAGAGGCGCAACATGGGCAGGGCACAATTTGTTACCTCGCCTTCGACCCTGCCGTACAGCCTTTCCTGGGTTGGTCCGCCATCACCGTCTTCTGGAAAAGCCTGCTAGTGCGCGCGCTCGCCGACCAGGCCTTGATCGGCAACGCGCCAAAATTCAGTAGCGGGCCGGGAGATGTGCTGGTAAAAGAGGGACTGGAACAGATGCTACAGCCACCCTATTTCTTCTCACCATGGATCGCCGCCGTACTGCTGCTGAGCTATATCCTGGTACTCGGGCCGGTCAGCATCCTGCTACTGAAGCGTTTGAAGCGCCCTCAATGGGTATGGCGTACCATCCTGGCCGGCATCGTCTTCTTCTCGCTTTTCTCCTATGGACTCTCATTTTACGCCCACGGCGCCGCCCTGCTGGATAATACCATCTCGCTGCTACAGCTGAACGCCGATGGTTCACCGGCCCATATCACCACCTACTCCGGCATTTTCACACCCGACGATGGCGACTTCATCATCCAATTTCCCGCCAATCAGCTGGTACTGCCCGTCTCATATCCCCTCGCCGCCTCAAGTCCTGTCTACTCGTCCGACGACCCGCACATCAGCCTCTCTCCAATCTCAGACAGCGTCATTGTGCGCGAGCCGGGAACAGGGCCATGGACCTTTCATGCCCTCGTCTCGCAACAGGACCTCCAGCTGCAAGGCAAGATCACCTCCGCTCTCACCTTGCAGCAAAACCGCCTCGTGGGATCAATCACCAATACGCTCGAAACCGCGCTCGATGATGTGTTCGTGCTGTTGCCACACACATTCGTCTCCATCGGTCACCTGCCCGCCGGGGCAACCACGTCCGTTGATCTCCCGTTACAACACGCCGCAAAAGCCGGTACGACTCTGGCCGACGCCATTGCTATAGATAATGGCCTGCCCGCGTCGTATTTCCCGTACAGCAATAATGGTCAGGCCCCCAGCGATTTCCAGCGCCACATCGCCACCCTCGAAGCGCTCAGCGGTGCCGGAATCGCCTATACGCCCTGCGGCGGCCCCTGCATTACCCAGGCGCTTGTCAGCAAAGGCTCCGTCCTGACCGCGCCCCCCGGAACACCTGAAACCCTGCATCTACCCGTCAACAGTGATCCATTGCTGCTAAACGCGGCGCAGGCCACCCTTATAGGCTGGGCAGACGCCCCACTGGACGGCACAAACGCCATTACCATCAACCAGAAGCGCCCAAACGGCTTTCATGATAACCTGGTAGAAGTGCCGGTGGCCCTCGATTTTCCGCAAAATGCGAACGTGCCGCCCAACATCGTGCAGGGCAGGGTAATAGACGAACAGAATAGCGACGTGGAATTGACCGCGCCCGACACCTACAGCCTGACGACGGGAGTGGTGAGCTTTGAGTTCGCGCTGCCCCTGTCCCAGGCTGCGGCGATTAGCAGTATGACCGTAACGGAACCGGATGCCATCTACGACCTCAGCCATCAAACCCACCCGCCTGTAGCCGGCGACGTGATACAGGCGAGCCTGTTTAACTGGCAAACGAACAAGTGGGAGAGGATAACGCTACACTCAGGAACCTTTACGACGGCAAATGCCGCCGCCTATATTGGGGCGGGCGGGCGCGTGCTCTTGCAGGTTGCCAACGCCGATCCATCGGGCCTGCTGCTGTTCGCGAAGCCATCGGTGAGTGTGCAGTAAGGAGATATCGCTATGGCCCTGCTGGGCATCGATTTAGGCACAGGCGGAGTAAAGGTCCTGATTCTGGATACCGGCGGGCAAACCTTGAGCGTAAGCAGGGCGGGCTACGAGGTCGCATCTCCACAGCCGGGCTGGGCAGAAAGCGATCCCGGTGCGTGGTGGCAGGCGACGGTAACTGCCGTGCGAGCGGCAACGGCACAGGTTCCAGGAGCGGAGATCGCCGCCATTGGCCTCTCAGGGCAGATGCATGGAGTGGTTCCAACCAGCGAAAAAGGACGCCCAACACGACCCGCTCTACTATGGCCCGACACGCGAGCGGAAGAGCAACTTCAACGCTACTCGGCCCTGCCGCCTGCCCTCCTGGAGCACCTGGCAAACCCGCTCGTGCCCGGCATGGCCGGTCCGCTTTTGTGCTGGGTAGCAGACCACGAACCGTCAGTCTATACTGCGACGCGTTGGGCGCTGCAAGCGAAGGATTGGCTTCGCCTCTGCCTGACAGGTTCCATCGCCGCCGACCCCAGCGATGCCTCGGCCACCCTGCTCTACAATCTATCTGCTGATAGATGGGCGGATGAGGTGATAGATGCTCTTGGTCTGAGGCGCGAGCTATTTGCGCCCATCTCTCCATCCGCGGGGATTGCCGGGACGCTTTCCACACACGCGGCGCGAGAGCTTGGCCTGCCACCAGGCCTGCCCATCGCTACGGGAGCCGCCGATACAGCTACCGCGGCACTCGGCAGTGGTTTGCTCGTTCCTGGTCCCATGCAACTGACACTTGGAACCGGCGCGCAGGCAGTGCAACTTATTGCTGAACCACTGGCCGATCCTACGAGGCGCACGCATCTCTATCGAGCCGCCGGTGGAGCTAGCTGGTACCGGATGGCGGCGGTACAAAATGCCGGGCTCGTGCTCGACTGGGTTCGCGGAGCCTTGAATGCTACCTGGGAAGAACTCTACGGGACCGCAAATCGAGTGCCGCCGGGTTCTGCTGGATTGATATTCCTGCCCTACCTGACGCGCGAGCGCCCGCACCACCCCAATCCCGCCAGCACCGGAGCTTTTCTGGGTATGCGTATCGACCACGGGCGCGAACACCTCTTACACGCCGCGCTCCAAGGGGTGGCCTTCGGCATCCGGTCTGCCCTGGATGCCCTGCCGGGATCGAGCGCGGAGAATATGTTGTGCCTGGCCGGTGGTGGCAGCGTCCATCCCGCCTGGCGTCAAATGCTGGCCGATATTCTGGGCCGTGAATTATGGACGGTCGATACGCCCGATGCTTCCGCTCGTGGGGCTGCCCTGCTGGCCGGTATCGCCAATGGCACCTGGGCCAATGCGGCGGCAACGGCTTCGATTGCTCCTGCTGTGCATCTCGCCGCGATGCCGGGTAGCACGAAAGCGGCTTACGACGAAGCCTACGCGAAGTTTCTTAGCTTGTCGGATGCAACTTTTGAGGCAAACAGATAATCTGGCTATCGCGCCTGTTTTTCTGTACATCCCTTTCTGCTTCAGGAGCCATAGACTATGTGCTGGCCTGCGTACGCAACCGTGCCGCCGTTTCCGCCAATGTGCGGCATTTAATGGACGCGCTGCCGCCGTAATTAAAGAGGAAACATCATGAACTACCGCAAATTGGGCCGTACAGGATTAAAAGTGTCGGCGCTCTGCCTGGGAACCATGCAATGGGGCTGGACGGCGAATGAACAGACAGCATTTGCCGTTATGGATGCCTTCGTAGAGCATGGAGGCAACTTCCTGGACACGGCGGATTATTACTCGCGCTGGATACCCGGACATAAGGGCGGTGAATCCGAGGAAATTATCGGCCATTGGATGCAATCGCGGCGCAATCGAGAGAGCATTATCGTGGCAACAAAGGTGCGCCAGCCAATGGGACCAGGCCCCAACGACCAGGGCCTTTCCCGCAAGCATATTTTGGAGGCGGTCGAAGCATCGCTGATGCGCCTGCAAACCGATTATATCGACCTCTACCAGATGCACGCCTACGATGCTGACACGCCCATTGACGAAACGCTGCAGGCGCTTGATGACCTGCGGCGAGCAGGCAAAGTGCGCTATGTTGGTGCTTCGAACTACCCGGCGTGGCGGCTCGTAGAAGCCCTCTGGAGCGCCGGTGTCCATGCTACCGTGCGCTTTGACTCGCTCGAACCTCATTACAACCTCGTTCATCGCCAGGAGTTCGAGCAAGACCTCAAAACCATCTGCGAGCGGTACCAGATCGGCGTTATCCCCTACAGTCCCCTGGCCAGGGGCTTCCTCACTGGCAAGTACAGGCGCGGCGAGACTACCGCAAGCACATATGCTGAGACCGTCGCGAAACGCTATGACCACGATAGCGCCTGGCGCATCCTGGAAGTTGTGAGGGAAATCGCACAAGAGACAAATAGCACTCCTGCTGCCGTCTCACTGGCCTGGCTGCTGGCACAATCCGTCGTTACCGCGCCCATTGTAGGAGCAAATTCCGTGGAACAGCTGGAACAAAACCTGGCAGCAGTCGAGCTAACGCTTACGGAGGAGCAATTGTTGCGGCTCGATAAGGTATCGAGCTTGTAGGGACAGCGGCTGGCCGCTGTCCCTACAAGCTCTTCTCACCTGGTTGTGAAAAACCGTCATTATTTTCTGCCACGCCGGGTAATCTCATGCATCTCTTCGATGCTTTGACAATGCATAAGTTCGTGGCCGAGACCAGCCTTGATCCAGGCAGAGATAGCCTGGGCATGCCGTGTATCGTTCCTGGTTCCATTTGGTTGCGGACCGCGTAAAAGGAAAGGCAGGTAGAGCCGCCTCAACCTCACTCCACCAGTACCGGTCACTATGCTCAACATAGCTTACTTCTTTTTATACAGCGTGGCAAGAATCATCAGCCTATCACCTCTTGACATCGTGGTATATACCATGGTATTCTTTGAGCGAATCTACCACCGTAAATACCATCGTAATATCGAAGAGAGACAGGAGTAAGCTATGCCATCCAGTAAAGACCGCCAGCGCGTCGAAATTCCGCTTTATTTCTATGAGCAACTGGTGAAGATCGCTGAGACGGAGGATCGCACAATCACCAGTGTCCTCAACCAGCTGCTATTTCAAGCGTTGCAGGACTACCGGCCGACGTGGATACCCGCTAAACATCTCAACCGCTTCAATGGGCATGCCCAGCATGTCCTCTCGCTCGCCCGCGAGGAGGCCCTGTCTTTCAATCACAACTATATCGGGACGGAGCACCTGTTATCAGGCCTGTTGCGCGAGCAAGGGAGCCTTGCAGCCCTGGCGCTGGAAAAATTGGGTGTCACTCTTGATTCCGTGCGTGCAGCTGTTGAAGAGAAAATTGGGCGTGGAGACCAGCCTGTTGAGGAAGAGATAGACTACGTGCCCCGAGCTCGCAAGGTACTCGCACTGGCGATGGACGAAGCAGAGCGGCAGGGAAGTGGCTATGTCCGTACCGAGCATATCCTGCTCGGAATTGTGCGCGATGGCGGCGGTGTCGGCGCGGATATTCTCGATACGCTTGGGGTTTTGGGAAAGGTACGCGCCCAGGTTTTCGAGCTGCTCGGCTAGCACTTCGAAAATGAGGCAGCTTGTAGGGACAGGTTCCTATCCCCCGATTTGGTCGTCAACATTCATCAGGAGAAACAGCCATGCGTGATTCCAGTGAAGTTTGGACCGGCAAAGCCAGCAGCTACGACCGGGCGCGCCCGGCACCGCCACCAGTTTTGCTCAATCTGCTGACGCAATTGATTCAGGCACCGCATCCCGCTCTGGTGGTGGATTTAGGCAGTGGTACCGGACTCTCTACCGCGATCTGGGGTGAGCGGGCCGGGCGGGTGATTGGGATCGAACCCAATGCCGGCATGCGAAAAGAGGCGCAGCGCAAACTCGAGGACTATCCCTACGCGGCACGTATCGAGTATCGAGAGGGAGTTGCTCAACAGACCGGCCTGCCTGATGGGTGCGCTGACATTGTCACGGCTGCCCAATCGTTCCACTGGATGGAGCCGGCTGCGACGCTGGCCGAGATTGCTCGAATTCTGCGCCCCGGAGGACTCTTTGCGGCGTATGACTATGATTCACCGCCGGCAATTCATTGGGAGCTTGATCGCCTCGCTCAGGAGGAAAACTTGCGCTTCGTGAAGCTTATCCAGGAGCGCGGACTGGCGCACACTCTCAAAATCTGGCCGGAGAACAAATCTCTTGCCCCTCTACGCGAGTGCGGCCATTTTCGCTTCACCCGCGAGGTCTTGCTACATTCTATCGAGCAGGGAGACGCGGCGCGGTTTCTTGAGATGATGCAGAGCAGTGCGTTCAGCGGCCAGTTCCAGTTTTCCGAACAAGAAATCGGTTTTGATCGCCTCAGACAGGCCGCCCTCGAATATATCGGCTCCGAACCCATTCCCTGGTATTGGAGCTACCGGGTTCGGATTGGGATCAAGTAGAATATACTACTGTGAAAACGAAAGGACATAGCGCTTTTTCCTTTGCGCTTGCTTCCCCTGCGTTGCTACGCATCAGGCAATCGCAGCAGAAGCATGCCATCTGTATTGCCGGTTGTAGACATCAGGATCGATTGCAGGCCGTTTTTGGGGCGCAGGGTGATGAGTGCGTCTGGCTCGACACGGAAGCCGGGGGCGGTGAAAGGCAGATATTGCTGCAAGATCGTCGCCAATAGCAGCCGAATCTCCAGTTGCGCAAAAGGCATACCGATGCAGATGCGCGGGCCGCCGCCGAATGGAAAGTACGACCAGGGAACAATTTTCTGTTCGCTGTCCGCGTCCCAGCGTTCGGGCCGGAAGATTTCAGAGTCGCCCCAGATATCTGGCAGGCGATGGATGATCCATTGGCTAAACATGACCATGGTTCCCGCCGGAAAATGTACGCCATCGAGATCAAATGCTTCGATTGCGCGCCTACCAAGTGTCCATGCCGGCGGGTAGAGGCGCATCGATTCGTTCATTACCCACTCGGTATAGGGCAGGTTGGACAAATCATCCACCGTCGGAGCGCGGCCACCAAGGACTGAATGTAACTCGGCCAGCAGTTTTTCGCGCGCGGCCGGATACTGGGAGAGCAGGTGGAATGTCCAGGTCAGCGCATTGGCGGTCGTCTCGTGTCCGGCGGCAAAAAAGGTCAGAATGTGATCGTGTACCTGCGTATCGCTAAGGATACCATCTTCATCATGTGCTGCCAGAAGCATGGAAAGCACGTCGCCGGTATCGCCGCCCTCGGCACGCCGGCGCGCGATCAGGTCATAAATGAACGCGTCCACAGCGCGTTTGGCCGCCATGCGCCTGCCATAGGACGTTATGGGCAGGTCCAGGCGCAGGTGCAAGAAGCCCTCTGCAAGGGTGATGGGATTACTGATCATAGTGGTGAATGCTCGCCCCAGCGTATCCACCTGACCGGCAAGATCGACGTTGAACAGGCATTTGGCGACGATGCGCATGGTGAGTTGCTGCATGGCCCTCGCTACATCGATGCGCTCGTCGGCATGCCAGTCTTGAAGCATCTCCTGCGTGTGCTGCACCATGATTCCGGCATAGCTCTCCACCCGTTTCTTGTGAAAAGCGGGCTGTACCAGGCGTCGCTGCTGCCGATGGGCCTCTCCATCCAGAGTGAGTAGCCCATTCCCAATCAGGTCGCGCAATTCCTCGTTAAACTCGGCGCTGGTAAAGTTGCGTGGATTTTCGGTCAGTACATAACGGACATATTCGGGCCGGTAGAGGATGATAACGGGTATGGGACCGAAATGTACCGTAACCATGTCGCCATAGGTGTGCTGGAGGTGTTGTAAATACTCCAGTTGATGCTGCCGAAAGGCGAGAATATTGCCAAGCAGTGGTAGAGACCTGGGACCTGGAGGTAAGATTGTATGTCCATGGCGCATCGTGTTCATGACACCAGTATATCATAGAAAGGTGGCAACATGATTTATTTCACAGTCGTCACCTTTGGTACGCGCTTGCCGCAGTTCGGGCAGTACGAATCATCCGGCTGCATAAAATTACCGCAGTAGGGGCATTTTTTCAGCAAGTGCTGCCGCGATTCAAGCACCTGCTTGAAATGGACATTTTGACGGTAAAGCCACACGGAGAGGAAAAAGGCGAAGATGGAGAGGAAAATGACCAGGATCAAGAGCGTCACAGCCAGAAAATCCAGCCCGGCAAACACCGACCCGGCTGCGTAAACAATGGCGTCACAAAGCAACATCATGCCAGTATACATGTGTTTCTCCTGGACATATTCCGTAGAAGTCAAGAATGCCTCCCCAAACCATTTTGATTATAGCACAATATATTTACATCGCGCTAGATGTTTTTGATAAAATACTCTACATTATTCTATAAAAACTCTACGTTAATCGTGTCAGGATGTACTTACCCTCGTCGGTTGCCTTCCGGCAAAAACGGCGATCTGCGCGATCCAGGCCGGGTTATGTTGAGCGCGCGAGCCGCAGCTCCGGGGAACGAAAGGGAAGAATCCGCGCCCTGCGAGCAAAATGCGTCCCTACAGAACCTTTTTTTGTTGTGATACGTGTCTACAAGAGATAGGAAGAAAAAAGCTGATAGGGACAGCGCCTGGTGGCTGTCCTCCTCATGAACTCTCTTCCAATGTTGCTGGAATGTATGAATACCGGAATATGTGAAGCGAATGGCAAGATATTCAATCGAAGACGCGGCTAAAAAACTTGGCATTGATACGGAGACGTTAGGGCGCTGGATGGCAAGCGCCAATATGGCAGCCTCTCCAGACCCGGCCAGCCACGAATATGTGCTGGATGAGCAGCAGCTGGATCAGCTCGCGCGTGCGCATGGCTTGCAAAAGGACGCGCTCCCGGCGCAGAATACTCAGCAGGGAACGCCCTATTGGGGACAGCAGGCAGAAGGCATAAGTGGCGTTCCCACCATACATTTACAGCAGAGTGATCAGATACATGCGCCCACGGACGGACGATCACAAGCGTCGCCCCTACAGAACGGGGTGGTGACCGGACAATCCGCTCCGCCCATGTCGCAGGATGCAGTGAACGAGCCAACTTTGAGTATGGATCAGAGGGGACGGGATCGTTCCGGGCAACCAGCGGACGCCCCGGATATCGTGCCAGAAATTCGCCCGATTAAGCTTGAAGCGCCGGTTGTCACCATTGGACGCTTCCCCAATAATATGGTCGTGCTGAACAATCCCCAGGTTTCCGGCTATCACGCACGTATAGAGCAGTTGCCGCGTGGCGGCCATCACATCGTGGATTTGCGCAGCACCAATCACACTTACGTGAACTCGCAACAGGTGCGAGACCAGGTACTGAAACCAGGAGATGAAATCAGCATTGGCGGCTACCAGTTTACCTACACCGGCGATGCGCTTGTGCAGGCGGGTGAGGGATATAGTATCCGCATTGATGCCCTGCACCTCAAGCAGTATGGCGGCTGGCGTGTCACGCTGCTGAACGATATTTCGCTGGATATCCCGCAGCATTCACTGGTGGCCTTAGTAGGTAGTTCAGGGGTAGGCAAGACAACGCTCCTTGACGCGCTAAGCGGCATTCGACCGGCGGCTAAAGGGTTAGTGCTGTATAACGGGCGCGATTATTATCGCAATCTGGCCGCGTTTAATACGCAGATCGGCTACGTGCCGCAGAGCGATATCATTCACAAGGATTTGACGGTGCAGCACGCGCTGTACTATACGGCCAGGATGCGCCTGCCCAGAGATTTTACGCGCAAGCAGATCAAGGAGCGCATTAACGAAGTGCTGGATGAGGTGGAAATGACGCACCGGCGCAGGATGCTGGTGCGCAATCTCTCCGGCGGCGAGCGCAAACGCGTTTCCCTGGCGCTGGAGCTGCTGGCAAACCCCAGTGTCTTCTTTCTAGATGAGCCAACATCGGGTCTCGATCCCGGTCTTGATCTGAAAATGATGCAGTTGTTGCGCAAGCTGGCAGACAAAGGACATACCATCATTCTGGTGACGCACGCGACGACGAATATTAATGTCTGTGATTTCGTCTGCTTCCTGGCCCGTGGTGGTCGCCTGGCGTATTTTGGCCCACCTGCCGAGGCGCTGCCCTATTTTGGCGTGCAGACATACGCCGAGGTGTATAATGCGCTGGACCCAACGGACGATCATAAGGATGCGCCCAAAAAGGCCGAGGAACGCTTTAAGCACTCTCCCTATTACCAGCGCTATATCGCGGACCCCCTGAACCGCGAGATGGAGGCGAATCAAGACCTGGAAGAATTGAACCTGCCGGTCAAGAAGGCGAAGCGCGGCAGCCCCTGGCGGCAGTTTCGCATCCTGACCAGGCGCTACCTGGAATTATTGAAAAATGATGTCGTGAACCTGGCAATTCTGCTGTTGCAGGCGCCCATTATTGGAGTGATCCTGTACTACCTGGCAAGCCCGACGACGTTTACATCAACGAGCGTAGCGACGTGCCCTATACACGCCAACGCCTTGCAGCAGACGGGACCGATTGTATCCTACAGTTGCCAGCGCGTAATCGACTTTCTCAATTCGCCGCAGGGGGCGCAATTCGCCGCGCAGCAAGGGATGTCGAAACAGCAGCTATTGCAGGCCGCCATCGCGCCCAATTCAGGGGCCGATGCGCAGACGCTGCTATTCATCATGGCTTTTGCCGCGGTGATGTTTGGAGTGATTAACGGCGTGCGAGCGATTGTGCGCGAAGTGCCTATTTACCGGCGCGAGCGCATGGTCAATCTTGGCATTGTGCCCTACATGTTCTCGAAAATCGTCGTGCTGGGCATCTTATCGCTGCTACAAAGCGCCGTTCTGGTGTACATCGTGAATCTGAAAGCGCCGTATCACCAGGGCATCATCTTGCCGCCTTTCGCGGAAATATATATCTCGATGGCGCTGACATCATTGGCAGGATTGATGATCGGCCTGCTGCTCTCGGCGCTGGCCCCCAACACTGACCGCGCAATGAGTCTGGTACCGCTCATCCTTATTCCGCAGGTAATCTTCTCAGGCGTGGTATTCAATCTGAACTCGCCCATCCTGCAAGCGGTGGGAGCGCTGTTCGCCGCGCGCTGGGCTATTGCCGGCATGGGATCGACCATTGGCCTGCATGCCGACAAACTGGGAGTCGATAATTTTTCGTACCAGGGCACGCTCTATGTCACGCTCAATCCCGCCGATGCCTTGCCCGGAGCGATTGAACACCTCGCGATTGTCTGGGGCGCCCTGGTCATTATGATCATTGTAATTGCCCTGGCTACCGCGCTCGCGCTGAAAAGCAAGGACGTAAGCCGGTAGGGACAGCGGCTCGTTCCTGTTCTCAGCCCCTGGTGCCTGTCCTTTGCGGATGAGGACAGGCATCCCTGATGATTTTTAACGATCAAAATCGGCAATCCGAGGGGTTCAGGCCATGTCATTCTGAGTGAAATAAGCCGAAGCCCTGAGCAACGAAAGGGAAGAATCTCCGCTCAGCATGACATGGCCTGAACCTCTTGTTTTTCTCTTAATAGAAAAGTACCGGCAAGACCTTGCGCTTTTGACGACGCCTGACCCAATCTGCTATAGTTGCCATGGGGGACACATTTTGATGTATCCATGGCTTCAACCACTATTTTTGCTTCAGGAGGGTGTCATGTCTACGCGGCTTCACGTGATATCACATACGATAGCGAAAGTGCTATTGTCAACACTTCTCTTCACGGGTTTATGTACTACCGGCTTCTTCGTCGCTCCTGCTGCCTATGCCGTCGGGCGGCATTCGGCACAAACGCAGGCCCCGGCCCACAAAGGCAGATTTCTCGTACTGGGCGGTGGCGCGCTATCCAATTTTAATGATCCTGTTTATAGCGAAGTTGTGAGCCTGGCCGGTGGAAAGGGCGTCGCAAGGATAGGCATTATCACTGCCGCCTCGTTTACGCCGCGCAAGGATGGGCAATTCTACGTAGACCTGTTTTTGAAACATTATGGGGTTGCCGATGCCGAATGGATACCCATTGATCGCGCGCACCTCAATAATACAAAATCTCCCAAAGTGATTGCCCAGATCAACAGCATGACCGGCTTCTTTTTCGGGGGCGGAGATCAATCCCGGCTGGTCTTTTGTATGTTTTACAATGGTACACCAGCTCCTGGCAATCATCCCAGGCCATCGCCCGCACTGAAGGCCATCATCGCAAAATATGATGCTGGAGCGGTTGTTGGTGGCACGAGCGCGGGAACCGACGCTCTGGTGAAGGATCCCATGATTACTGGCGGCGAGAGTTACGAGGCCATTCGCAACGGCGCATTTCCTTACATACAGGAAGATCACCTGAACGATCTCTCGTATGATCCCGCCGGCGGCTTCGGCATGTTTACCTATGGACTGCTCGATACCCATTTTACCGAGCGCGGACGCCAGGGACGCCTCATTCGCCTGGCGGCAGATACCCACACGCCGATGGGTTATGGCATTGACCAGGATACAGGCCTGCTGATTACGAATGCTGATAGCCCTCAGGCGCAAATGCAGGTCATTGGACAACACGGCGTCTATATCCTGGACCTCTCGAAAGCGACAATAGATAAGAAAGGTCCGTTCTGGTCTATCTTCAACGTCAAAGTGACCTACCTCACCGTCGGCGATTCATTCGATCCCAACACGAAAACGGTCACAATCGCGAATTGGAAAACCCCGCTGGCAGGTCACGAACAGCATAATCATCCGCGACCCCCAACGCATGATATCTTCAGCAGCTTCCGCGATCATGGTGGTAAAAACGGCCAGGGAGTGCCCAATGCCTTCACCGTCTTTTCAACCAATCTTTTCGATAGTCGCGCCGCCACCACCTATGGCCTGACATACGAGGACCACCCCACCTTCGAGGTGCAAATGATCAAATTGAAGGACGCGTCCGGCTACATCGGAGCATTCCAGGGCATGCAATACATCTCATACATCAAGCTGACCGTAAACATTTTTACGTATCGCCAGTAGGGGCGGGGGTGGTGATGTGGTGTGGAGTGGGAGCTTGCTCTGCCCCGGGGCCGATGAAGAAATTTCACGATCAAAACCGGCTGTCGAAGTGGTGTTAGCCGTGTCATTCTGAGCGCAAGAAGCCGAAGCCCTGAGCAACGAAGGGGAAGAATCTCAAGTGGTTCGCGGATTCTTCCCCTTCGCTCAGAATGACAGGCCCCGGTGCTGGAGCCAGGTAAACAACCTCTCCATCCCCCCATGCAAGAACATGGCGGTTGTATCTCACTGCTGCGGGTAGTTAGACGGGGGATTGCCATAGGGAGGATAGCCGCCCTGCTGGTTTCCATACTGCGGAGAACTGCCTTGCTGGTAACCCTGTTGCGGATAGCCATCCTGCTGGGGATAGCTTCCTTGTTGTGGATAGCCCTGCTGGGGGTAGCCCTGTTGCGGGTAGCCAGACGGCGCATACCCTGCCGCCGCAACCTGCGGGGTTGCCGGTGTTGTCGGCCCGGCAAAGATGTAGACCAGCATCGTAATGCCCGATAGCAATAGCAGGCAAATGAACCAGCCCCAACGACCGAGTTGAGCAGTCTTCACCAGCGCCCCAATCCAGGCAACCAGGTTAATGATACCGGCGACAACAAACAAGAAGATCGATATTCCAAAGAGGGCAGGATTACCAATCGACGCCTGTGTATATCCACTTGCATCGGTGTACGTCTGAGAGCCTGCAAGGCCGGCGAAGAGCAGTATGATGGCCACGATGGTTACTGCCAGGCCAATCAGGTAGAGATTGCGACTGAGCGCTTTGCTCATGATGTACCTCCTTCGAGAGAAAAACAAGTAAGCCCAACTTTTGATCCGTTTGTGCTTATCTTTTTGACCACATATCTTCTTAACGCTCCATTATATCTTTTTTAGAGAGTGAAATATAGGGATGGGATATGGTAAGATCAGAACAAAACGTTTGAAAGGATTCTCTCTCTATGAGACAACAGCCTGTTTCGCATCCCACGCCTGGTGCTATTGCCCTGGTCGGCTCCGGCGAATACCTCGACGCGATGAACACGACCGATCTCTATCTTATGGAAACCGTGGGCGGAGTTCGCAATGCGCGGGTGGCATTGCTACCCACGGCCAGCGGCCTGGAAGAAAATGGGCCTGCCTACTGGAATGACCTGGGGCTGCGCCATTTCAAGCAGTTGGGCGTGCAGGATGTGCGACCTACGGCTATCATTGACCCTGCCAGCGCCAGGGACCCGCGACAACTGGCCTTGCTGGAAGGAGCCAATTTTTATTACTTATCGGGTGGCAATCCGCAGCATACCATTGAGACGCTGCGCGATTCCGCCGCCTGGGAGATCATCACTTCGGCCTATAGCCGAGGCGCGATACTTGCCGGATGCAGCGCAGGAGCAATGACGCTTAGCGCCTATACAATTGCGATACGACAGATGTTCATGGGTGAAAAGCCCGGATGGTTAACATCGCTCGGCGTCGTGCCGCGCCTGGTAGTCTTCCCGCATTTTGATCGTATGGCAAACTTCATCGACGACACAACGTTTCAGGAACTGCTCTCCACGCTCCCTGAGGGGATCATCGCCGTGGGTGTGGACGAAAATACCGCCCTGGTGCGTGTGGAAGCCAATCATACGGGCGACCCAATGGCAGCCGAGCGCTGGCAGGTCATGGGATTGCAAACCGTTAAGGTCTTTGTACGGGGAATGGAGCCGCGCATTATACACGTGGGAGAGGAAGTGATGCTGTGATTACAATGAATGCGCAGAAAAAAGAAGAGCAACGGCTGGCGCGATTGTCCGGCGCTCTAGGTGATGCCGTGGTGATTGTCACGGGCGCCAGTTCGGGTATAGGGGCGGCGACGACTAAGGAATTTGCGCGTCATGGCGCTCGGGTGGTGCTGGCTGCGCGGCGCGAAACTGAACTGGCGGCTCAGGTCAGCGCGATTACCGGCGCGGGGAACCGTGCGCTTGCCATCCCCACCGATATTACAGATGAGGCGCAGGTTACGCGCCTCGTCGAGCAGACGATAGAGCAGTTCGGGCGCGTCGATGTGCTGGTTAATAATGCCGGTATTGGGCAGTCGAAGCCGTTTGATAAGCAATCAATCGAATATATTAATCGCGCTCTCGATACGAATCTGCGCGGCGCAATGCTCGCGACACATGCCGTGCTGCCGGGTATGCTGGAACGGCGGCATGGCGCGATAATCTCGGTAGCCTCGGTGGCGGGCCTTATCGCCATTGACCCACTCTATTCGGGCACCAAGTACGGCTTGCGCGGCTTCTCATTATCGCTCCGCAGGCAACTGCGGCGCACCGGCATCTCGGTTTCGCTCGTTTCACCCGGCTACATCAAAACAAATATGAATCGCGGTATGCGCTTTCCCATGCCAGGGCCGGACCTGGTGGCGCGTGCAATTGTTGACCTGGTGGTGCGGCCACGGCGTGAGGTCATCGTACCTGGATACTACAGGCCGCTCGTTGCCATCGCCACTGCCTTACCCTGGCTGGTCGATCTTGCGATACGCTGAGGTATAGAATCCATGACTACCACGATGCATGCATATTCAGAAGCAGATCGGCAGTGCGTCATCGACTTTCGACGCGCATGTATCACCGTCGAAAATAGCAATGATTACCCTACCGTCCTTGACCTGTATGAACTGCTGGATGTCTCGCTGGCCGGCCAGGCGGTGCGAACCACCCTCTGGGAAGATAGCAGCGGGAAGCTCATCGCTTATGCCATAGTCGAGACAGCGATACCTGGAACAAGCAGCGAAAACGCGGCTGCGCAATCTGTTTCTGCTTCAGCAGGCTTCCATATCCGCGCAAGGCCTGGCGGCCATCTCGGCAAATACTGTGTGGGCCGTCGGCTCCTACTACAATACTCGCATACAGCAAACGCGGACCCTGATCGAGCATTGGGACGGCACGAGCTGGAGTATAGTTTCCAGTCCGAACGTGGGAAAAGGTGCCTCTCATGACAATTACCTGGTTGGAGTAGCAGCCGTCTCCGGCAACGCCAGTGACATCTGGTCCGTGGGAAAATACTACAATCCCGGTACCCCGCATGGGTACCATACCCTGGTCGAACACTGGGACGGCAGCAGTTGGAGAGTGGTGAAGAGCCCGGACCCGGGAGGAATGGGAGGCAATCCTATCCTGTATGCAGTAGCGGCAGCCTCTTCGCACAACGTGCAGGGCCGTGGGCTACTACCAGACCGACGTCTTTATGCCAACTGTGACGCTTGCTGAAGCATATTGTTAGCAGGTGGGGTCCTGGTTCCTTTGACGCCGGGATAGGCAGTTTCTAGAAGAGGCTCAGTTGGGCTAGTGGCTTTCGTCCACTCAAGAGGATATAGGGAGATGCTTGCTGGGGCGCACGAATGCCAAGTTTCCCTAAGTCAGTAAGAGAGGTCAGCTTGCCCTGGCGACGCGCTTTGAGAATGGCATCGGCTCCAACGGGGCCAATTCCTGGGATGCGCAGGAGTTCGTCCCGTCTTGCCGTCATTAGTTCAACAGGAGCTTCCCGTAGATAGCGTTCTGCCCATGCTCGCTTCGGATCCATATCGAGCTGCATATTCCCATCCGGCAAAAATGGCAAATCTTCCACTTTCCAGCCATAATCGCGCAGCAAAAAGCTGGCCTGGTACAAACGGTGTTCACGCAGGGGATTTGTCGGGGGCAGGTTTTCAAATGGAGTTTGAATCACCGGACTGAAGCCCGAATAATAAGCCCGTGTCACATGATATTGCCGGTACAGGCGGTTGCTGAGCGAGAGCAATTCGTGATCTGTATCGCCGACCGCCCCCACTACAAACTGCGTCACGGTACCGGCCAGCTTTTCGTAAGGATGGGCGCGGCGTATCTGTTCAGCCAGTTGCAGCATACTGAGCAATTCACGCTGAAAATCTTTCTTTGGTGCCAGCGCGTCTAGACGTTCCTGCGTTGGGCCTTCCAGGTTGACCGAAACCCGGTCCGCCAGTTGCATCAAGCGGTACAGTTGATCGTATTCAATCCCTGGCATGACTTTGAGGTGTAAATAGCCCTGGTAATGGTAGCGCTTGCGCACGATCTCTGCCGTATCGATGATCTTATCCTGCGTCGTCACGCTGCCCCGGATGATACCTGATGAGAGGAACATTCCCTCGACCTGCCCCGCGCGTTGCAGTGTATCCAGACCCGCCGCCAGTTCATCCGGCGTGAAGGTAAGACGCTTCGCCTTACTGCGCCCGGCTCGAAAGGGGCAATAATTGCAATTTCTTTCGCAAGCCGTGGTTACCATTGTCTTGAGGATAGGCTTGCTCCCTTTAGGGGTAGACACATTCGTAATGCATTCTGCCAGGCTATGAGACTGGTAAGGCACGCGTTTCTGTTCCGCCTGTGGTTGGTCGCCAGCCGGTTCGTATTCTGTGGCATCGCCCATCAGTGCCAGCTTTGTCAGCGTATCAGGAAGCGTTTGCACTAGCATGGATATAGTATAACGAACTTGTGTTCTATAGTCAATAGGCGGCGCATAAAATTCCAGGCTTGCGTTCTGCGAAATATTTAACATATTGAAACCAGGAAACGAGTACGACCATGTACTCTTTTGATAAGGAATGAAGGTCGTCTGATTGCTCAAACCCTCGACAGTAGGGGCGACCATGGCGGTCACCCTGGAGTTCAATCTTTACGAACACTTCTTCCTTCTCAGCCTTGCATTCGTCACATGCAAGAGTTCTCATAGAACGATGCGCGAACGAGCTGAAAAGCAGGTCATCCATCCTTCTCTTATTAGGAACAACATGAAATGGATATGACCTGACAACATGAAGAAAGGAGGTACATACATGGGTCGTTTTCTTAATGGCGTCTTCATCGGTATAGGAATAGGACTGCTGGTCGCACCGATGAAAGGTGAAGAGATGCGCCGTCTGCTGAGCGCACGCTACCAGGTGTTGCGTCGTAACCTGCCAGACAATGAGCAACTGAAGCAGGTAGGACAACAGGTAGTGGCAACGACGACGCAGACGGCTGGCCAGTTAAAAGGCTACGCGCAGCAGGCGACATCACAGGTCAAGGCCACTGGCAGCAGCTTAGCTGACCTGGCCCAGCAAGCTGCCACCAACGTGAAGCAGACCGGGCAGGATGTTGCCAACGCTACCAAACAGGCCGCGACATCTCTCATGCCAGGCGGGCAGCAGTCTACAACCACTGCTGAGGAAGAGCCTGAAAAAGAGATTGTCTTTATCGACGACATGGCTCTTGATGAGACGCCATAGGCCTGGTTTTGGAACGTTTCATCGAGCTAGAAGGAGGAGAACATGATTACGAATTGGGGCACAGCGATATTTAACGCGTTAAGTAACGCCGTCAACCTCATCCTCACTTTCATCCCCAGGTTGATCGGGTTTCTGGTCATCCTGGTCGTTGGACTGATCATTGCCACATTGGTTAGCAAAGCGTTGACCTTCCTGTTGCGCAAGATCGGTTTTGACCGGCTCTCGGATCGCATTGGTCTGACGCGCTTCGAGCAGCGCATGGGTGTGCGGATGGATGCTGCCGGCATTTTAGGCAAGATCGTGTACTGGTTCATCCTGCTGATCTTCCTGGTTCCTGCGGCGGATGCGCTCGGTCTTCCCACCGTGAGCAACATTTTGAACACCCTGGTGGCCTACATTCCGAATGTCTTTGTGGCCATTTTGGTGCTGTTCCTGGGCAGCCTGGCCGCCACCGTCGTGGCTGACCTGGTACGCGGAACGGTGGCTTCCGCCAACATTGGCAATCCCAACATCCTCGCGGGCATTGCGCGCTGGGCCATCATCGGCTTCGCCGCGCTTATCGCGCTGGAGCAGTTAAAGATTGCCCCGGCCCTCATCAACGAACTGTTTGGTGCCATGGTAGCCGCGCTGGCGATTGCATTTGGCCTGGCCTTTGGACTGGGCGGACAGGATGCAGCCCGCCGCTGGCTCGCGCGCGGTGAAAGCACAGTGAGCAATGCTGCCGAGCAGATCGACCCGCAACAGGTCAAGGAGCAGGCACGTGCTGCCGCGCAGGTGCAGGAAGATCAGATGCGGCCAGGAGTCAGACGCGTTAGCCGGTGAGACGACACCTGGTGGCCTTGCTGCTTGCAGGTTGGAAGCACGAGGCAGGCTTGCCAAAACGTCTTCTGAAAGGAGCATATGCGTGGCAACGACGGAACGTCCCATGGTGCTGGGCGTCTTTCGAGATCGCTCCCTGGCGCAACAGGCCATCGATGAACTCCGACACGCGGGTTTTCGAGACGATGAAATCTCGGTAAATGGGCATGCGGCCAGAGCTGGAGGTCTTATCGACCATCTAGCAAGCGCAATCACCGGGCATGAGGCGGCAAATGGGCAGCTTTCTGCTGAACTGGTAAGCAAGGGCGTGCCCGAAAATGAAGCGGACTACTATCAGCACGAGTTAGAGGCTGGCGCTACCGTGGTCGCGGTCGAGTCCTATGGACACCAACAGCAAGCTCAGAACATCCTGCACCGCTTTGGCGCCTATGACAGCAGTTCTCTCCGCGAGGAGGGTGATCGCGTCATCCCGGTACGCCAGGAGGAACTGCAGGTTCATAAGCAGGCAGTGGTCACCGGTGAGATCATTGTTCGCAAAGAGGTCATCACCGAGGAAAAAACCATCACCGTGCCTGTGACCCGCGAGGAACTGGTCATTGAGCGCCGTCCTGTTCCTGGTCAGCCATCGGATCAACCGGTGTACCAGGGTGAAGAGATGCCTATCGAGGTTCTCAAGGATGGCGGAACGCTCAGGATTGTGCTGCGCGAGGAACAGGTACGCGTTGAAAAGCAGACTGTGGTGAAGGAAGAGGTCTTCATCAGCAAGCGACCGGTCCAGGAGCTTAAACGCGTCCAGGAAACACTGCGACGAGAGGAAGCGCATATCGAGCGGACCGGTCAGGTAAACATGCATGGGAATGATGTGGAGGATGTCTCATAGTAAGGGCGCACCCTTGAGATCGCCCTTTTCTCCTGCCTTTCCCCACATCAGAGCTGAAGGCAGAGGGACTTCACTGTCTCCTGCCTTGCAAACGTAGTGAAACAACGACGAAAAGGAGCATACTGATGACAACAATGAATCGTTCAACCGTGATGGGCGTCTTTGCAGATGACGCTCAGGCACAGCAGGCAATGAATGATCTGCAGCAAGCTGGCTTTAGCTCGGATCAAATACGGTATTCGGTGCGTAGGGGCGGTAGTGGGATCACCGACTCGCTTGAGAATCTGGGCTTACCAGAGCAGGAAGCGACCTTCTATAACCAGGAGTTTGAGGCCGGGCGCACAGTGGTGATGGTCATGACGAATGATCGCCAGCAAGAAGCATATGATATTCTACGCCGCTATGGAGGGTATGACTTTAACGGCCAGGCTGCCCAGGCTGGTGGGTATGCTTCCACTCCAGCGAGTACGCAGACGGCGGACTACACTTCCACTGCAACAGGGACAGAGGTAGAGGATGCGCAGCGGCTCAAACTGCGTGAGGAGCAACTGCAGGTCCAGAAACAGCCGGTGGAAACCGGTGAGGTACGCCTGCGCAAAGACGTGGTGGAGGAGCAAAAGAGCATCGATGTGCCCGTTACCCACGAGGAAGTCTACA
This sequence comes from Ktedonobacteraceae bacterium, assembly GCA_035653615.1. Taxonomy (NCBI): domain Bacteria; kingdom Bacillati; phylum Chloroflexota; class Ktedonobacteria; order Ktedonobacterales; family Ktedonobacteraceae; species Ktedonobacteraceae bacterium. The sequence continues at coordinate 118,958 of DASRBN010000027.1, forward strand.
TCGAGCGGCGACCCGGCTCTGGGCAGCCCTCTGATGCGCCGATTGGCGAGAGTGAGACCTATCGCATTCCGGTCCGTGAGGAACAGGTGACGACTTCCAAGCAGACCGTCGAGACGGGCGAGGTTGCTATTGGCAAGCAACCAGTCCAGGAGACACAGACGGTCTCTGATACAGTCCGCCGCGAAGAGGCACACATCGAGCAGGAGGGCGATGTCGATGTGCAGGGCACAGATGGGGAGTCCATCTCAGGCTAACTCTCCCAAGTAGGAGAAACCTCTGGGGAAGGCTTAGTGGCCTCTCGCCTCTTCTGCTGTACAGAACAGGGAAGGATAAATTGCATCCTTCCCTGTCCATTATCGCGCTATTTCAAGCGTGACTGCCTTCGCCAGCACATCTTCACCACTCATCTCCGTAGCTGGTAGTAGCCTCTCCAACCTGTCATGAATCATTCTCCATATCCATATCCTCTATCAAGTGTGGCGCTTTCTTTCAAGCGGTGATTACGTTCCTATTGCCCCTCGCCGCTGCCATCTCCAGACCGGTCCGCACCAGCGTCACAATAGCAGGCGATACAGAGGACATATCGAGTGACTTTTTCAAAAAAAAGCCGTCTAATCGGAATATCCTACCCTTTCCACAAGAAGAATGAGTCATGGAAAAAGATAGGAGACACAGGTGGCCCTAAGCAAAGGAGAGTACCTGTTCAGCATGAGTTGTATTGACATTGACTATCAATGGTCGGAGATGAAAAGGATGGTTATGGTTCCCCAGAAGTCTAACACTGTGACATCACGCCAGGTTGAGGTGCTGGTAGTGGTGTCACGTTCTACCTCCTGTTCTATAGGAATGATTGCATCTGCCTTTGGTGTGAGTTATGCTGCCGCATCAAAAATGATTAATCGCCTGGAAGAGAAAGGCTTAGTGACCCGTTCTCTTCATGAGATGGATAGACGCTCTACCGTTATACGGATTACAGGGAAAGGTACTCAGATCTTGCGCCTTTTTGATGTCCGTATCGATAAGGAAAAAAGTGAGTAGAAAAGATATATTATGGAACAGAAACAGAACATTCTGACATCAGCTCAGCAAACGTATCTTCCTGCCATACGCGATGCTTCTCCAGTATTTGAGCATTCGCTGCGCAGGATTCCTATCGTTGCGATAGACGCACCTGACATTGTATGCGGAGTAGCATACCGCATAGGAAGCACAGGAAAGAGCGGCAACGATCTGGCAATGTACCGCTTGAAGCTGAAGACGAGTTTTAGTAGCTTGAAGACAGCAACCCTTCCTGGCTTCTTCGTCATCGAGAATGGTATTTTTGTCGAGTTATGAAAGGTGTTTCCGGGGGGGCAGGTAGGGGCGTACCCTTGAGGTCGCCCGCCTGCCGCCCGTCTAGACAAGCCATATAACTAAGCGTATAATACTCCCGGTCATGGTTGCTCGTAAGCTCAGGCGTGTCGTGTCATTTCTGTCTCATTGTAAGGAAGTAGTTCACAGTATGGCGGCACTCACGGATGAAGACCTGGTAGCGCGTTGCAAATCTGAGTTGCCTCGGAATACTCGCAGTTATGAGATCCTGGTGCAACGGCATATGAACCGCGTCTATAGCCAGATTTACCAACTGGTTTCTAACAAGGAAGAGGCCGAGGACATCACTCAGGAAGTCTTCGTCAAGGTCTACCATGGCTTGCACAAATTCGAACAGCAGGCATCGTTTTCAAGCTGGTTGTACCGCATTACCGCCAACACCACCATAGATGCGCTCGATAAAATCAAGCGTCGTCCTAAAACTATCCGTCCTGGAAATAACCGCAATGGGAGCGAACATGACGAAGATAATGACCCCCTGGCATCTCAAGCCACGCCCATAGCAGGTCCTGAGGAGAGCGTCATGCGGGCGGAACTCAGAGAATGCATCAGGAATGTGCTTCAAAAGCTTGATCGTGACCAGGCGCGTCTCCTGGTGATGCGTGATCTCAATGATGTCAGCTATGATGAGATTGCAAAAGCGCTTCAGGCAAGCCTGAGCGCCGTCAAGATGCGCATTCACCGCGCGCGCCTGGCCTTCCAGGAAGCTTTCAACCAGCTCTGCGGCAGATATCTGAATTTCACCGTTCCCTCTCGCCTTAGTCCTAAGGAAAAAGCCAGATAAAAAGGAGTGAAACCATGAACTGTGAAGAGTTAACTCAGTTATTACCGGATTTAGTTGACGGTACGCTTCCAGACGATCTGCGGGCCGAGGCCGAAGCCGCTCTATCTCAATGCCCAGACTGCCAGCGCGAGCTAGAAGCTGCTCGCCAGATTCGAACGTTATTTGCCGCGCTTCAAGCTGAAAATGTTCAACTTCATGTACCGGCCGGGTTTGAGGTCAGGCTACTGGCGCGCATCCACAGGCAACACAGCGGATTAGAATTGCTGGATTTGTCATCAAAAACCTTTGCCATGTGGGTGATAGAACTCATCAATCTGATAGGCGGTCTCGTTGCCCCGCCTTCTGTGCCAGGAGCAACCCGCTCTCAGGCGACTGGAGCCTGAGAGCGCAATTATTTCCAAATTTGGAAAGGGGAAGGACCTGCAATGGATTTTCAGCCACTTGTCAACTCACTTACCCAAACCTTTCTCGAAATCATTAATTTTATTCCACGCCTCATTAATGGCTTAATTATTCTCATTATTGGCTACCTGATAAGCTGGCTGGTGCGCTGGATTGTACGCTTTATCCTCCGGCACATCGGCTTTGAGCAAGTAGCCGAACGTACTGGCATCCACAACACGATGAGAGGAATGCGAGTAAACACAGGCTTGCCCGAAATAATAGCTCAAATCGTCTTCTATTTCCTGCTGCTGAGTTTTGCGGCATCGGCGCTACGCTTGATGGCGTTTACCGCGGTGGCCGACTTGCTGGACAATGTACTTAGCTTCTTACCGAGGGCCATCGGCGCAGCCCTGCTGATCATTTTTGGCTCAATGCTTGCGCGCTTCCTGGGCAATACCATCATGACCATAGCTGATAATGTGAATATCACATATGGCAGAGTGCTGGGCAGAATTATCGAATATATGGTGGTGGCATTTGTGATCGTGCTGGCAGTTTCAACGCTCGGAGTAGATACCACCATTCTCACCACCAGCCTCACCATCATCATCGCCTCAGCGGGCCTGGCAGTGGCTCTCACCTTTGCATTGGGATCGCGCGAGTCAGCTCGCAACGTCATAGCCGGTTATTATGTAAGGCAAAACTTTCAACCCGGCCAGCAGCTTACACTCGGTGATTATAGCGGTACGGTTCGCACGACTTCTGGCGCCTACACAGTCCTTGAGGTAACTGGCGAAGAGGGCCAGCTCAGAACAATTTCGCTGCCCAACTCTCTACTGCTGCAAAGTGCGGTTGCGGGCCAGGAAACCAGTTCTGAGGCCACGAACCAGGCGAATGACAAAACTGAGGGGTCAGATAATCCAACTGAGTAGGGCGGGAGGGAATCGAACCCTCACGGACTCACCGTCCCGGAGATTTTAAGTTCTACCTTCAGCGCGGCGGTGAGGTCTTTAAGCTCTCGCGTGAGATGGGACATAGCACGGTACAGGTAACAGAAATCTATCTCAAAGATTATCGTAGTTCTGAAGCCCGGCGTGAACACACGTCATATTCTCCTATTGCTGAGATTGACTCGGTGGGGAAGAAGAGGAGGAAAAAAGAGCAATAGTGATTCCCGTTTACATGCGTTCTACATCCGCTACCTGTCCGATAATTTCATCAGACTTTTCCAATATCGGACATCAATTAACGGGCACGAAAAGTTCTAAAACGTAAAATATGTACAAAAAGAGAGGATATCGGACAAGATATCGGACAAGGTATCGGACAGGTGGCGATAAGGCGGGAGAAGGCTGTTTGAAGTTACTTGTTTCTGCTACAATGAAGCTGTTCAAGGACACCGGGTTTTATGCTGTGGAGGTCGCAATGGCAAGGTTAAATGAAATAGCTCTCAGGCGTTTGATTAAAGGTGGTGAGACCGCTACCGTTGAGTTCAAAGTAGCGGTTCCCAGACCTGTCGAGATGGCTGAAAGATTGTGTGGTATGGCTAATGCCCAGGGCGGAATGATTATTATTGGAGTTGAGGATGCAGAGCGTAAAGTAGTGGGTGTCCCTGAAGAGCGCATGGCACTGACAAAGGATGTGATAGTAAGAGCTACTCGCCAGATCATTAAGCCTGCGCTGGTACTTGATCCCCCTGAGCCTGAAATTTATGAAATAGATGGAAAGCAGTTAGTAGTTGCCACAGTGCCCTCAAATAATGGATCTATCTATCAGTCAGGCGGAGTTTGTTGGGTGAGGCTTAGTACACATACTGTGCCATTAAGCGTGTCCGAATTAATCGAAATGGCCAATGACCGTGCGCTTATCCATTGGGAATTGCTGCCGGCTCGCAATGCTGTCATGGAAGATATTGATTTAGAGAAAGTAGAAGTTTATTTACGACGGCGTTCGATGGGAGGCCGACAAACTGGTCGTTTTGAGGATATAGAGCAGGTATTGATCGGCATGGAGTGCGCTGTTGTCGTCGATGGAAAAGTAGTTCCTACGAACGCTGGCATATTGTTCTTCGGGCATGAGCCACAAATGCGAATAATGCAAAGCGAGATAGATTGTGTTTTATTCCGTGGAGCAATGGGGGCGAGCCGCTATACTGATAAGAAAGTCATCATGGGAACGGTGCAGGAATTAATAGATGGCGCAGAGACTTTCCTGCGGAGCTATATGCCAGTGGAGGGAAAGGTAGAGGGATGGAAGAGGGTTGATATACCGGAGTATCCAGTCGAGGCACTGCGAGAGGCGCTTGTAAACGCGGTCATACATCGCGATTATAGCCGGTACGGAGAAAGCATACGCGTGTTTTATTATGCCGACCGCATTGAAATACACAGTCCAGGTATGCTTCTTCCGGGGGTCACGGTTGAACAGATGGCAAAGGGGGAGGTGCAATCGAGGCTGCGCAATCCTGTGTTAGCGAATTTGCTGAGGGATGTTCCGGGTTATATGGAGCGCATTGGAAGTGGCATTCGATTTATGTTGGACGAGACCAGACGTGTGGGGCTTCCCGCCCCTCAGTTTCGGGAAATGAGCGAGTTTATCGTTACTTTTCGCAGTGCTGCTATCTCACCTGGCTTGAGGACGCGAGAGCTGCGTATGAGCGAAACTTTGTGGGATGATGAACAGTTGCCGCCTTTGCCCACCTCGGCTGAGGAGCTTTCTGACCAGGAGCGAAGGCTAGCAAAAGCGATAGTGTATGTTCATGAACATGGCTTCATCACGAATGGTTTGTATAGAGAAATAACGGGTACGACAGAAAAAAGGGCTTTTCGTGATTTGGAAGTGCTAGTCGAGCGTGGAAGATTAAAGCGTATGGGCTCAAAACGGGGGAGGCGGTACGAACTACCATAGGGAACATCGATAGGGATGGTTCCGGTGGTTAGGGCAGTACAGGAGAGGAGTAGGATGAAGGAAGAGCAATAGCAACTTCCCAGTAAAAAAGATGAACAATAGCCCTCCACAGCGGAGATTGATGCGTCTCCGTTGCGGAGGGCTATTGTCTCCATAACGGAGACTTTATAAAAATGCACAAAAAACAGTCCCCGTTGTGGAAACTGTTCTTTGTGAATCGGCTCTAGAAGGGCTTCTAGCCTGAGTAGGGCGGGAGGGAATCGAACCCTCACGGACTCACCGTCCCGGAGATTTTAAGTCTCCTGCGTCTACCATTTCGCCACCGCCCCTCGCTTGCCTGTCATTGTACCCACTCATGTCATTCTGAGTGAGTGAGCCGAAGCCCTGAGCGCAGCGAACGGGGAAGAATCTACGCGCCATGATAGTATCATGCTCCGCGAAATTCGTCAATCGTCTTCTTCCGCTTACTCCGACTTGAGCGGCAATTGCAACAGTTCATCCTCTAACCGTTGCCACACGATGCGTTCGGCATCCATCACATTGATGGACCGACCGGCTTTATAGGACTCCAGCATCACCTCTGAGATGCGCTGCCGCAACTGGGCAATATATGCTTGCTGTTCTTCTAGCGAAGGCATGGGCAGCAGTTCAATATCCTCTGGCGCGTAGAATTCGTCTGCTTCAAAAGCCAGCACCAGCAGGTCTGCATAGTTCTGGATAAGCTGCAGGCGAAAGGGCAGGAAATAGTGCGGCTGTGTGCTTGAGACAAGCAAACAACCGGCTAGACGCCCTTGAAATATAATCGGGCACGCAGCCGCACTTTCCTCAAATTCAGTCCATCTTTCGGTGAACTGAATCTGGCTCTCGTTGCGATCCTGGATCGTCATCAGGCGCTGCGAGGTCAGCGCGTATCCTGCCAGCGACTCTATCCCCAGGAACAGGGAGCGTTGCTCGATATTTGTGTTCCAGGGCCTGGTGCCGCGCCCTGTTCGTTCGCGCAAGCTCCGTACTTTACTGCCATGAGCCGGCGGCATGCATTGCGCTATCGTGATCTCCATACCCAGCAGATTGGAGTCGAGTTGTCCAAGTGCCTGCTGTAAAATAAGGTTGCTGATCGACCAGAAGCGCTGTTGCTTCACGGTTGTCGCGTGCGCCCGTAATACGCTTGTATAGAATGCCGAGGGAATCTCCTGCAGGGACTTCTCGTCTAGGGGGTCTTGTATCAGGCGCGCCATATCTGGAAATTCTACTATCAACAAATTTGTCATCGACTCGCGATATTTTGCAGGAATAGCCCGCAGGAGCTGCTGCAGATTCTGCACGCGTGGCTTCGTCTCATTGTTCGCCCAGCGAATTAAAGTCATCGGGTTCATACCCAATTCGTTCGCAATGCGTTGCCGTTCCTGGCTATCTGAAATAATGGTTCCCAGCAATGCACGCCATGTTTGCGTTTCTTGCATATAAATTCACTCTTTGCCCTAATAACCCCTGGTTGCTCCTGTTGGGGATAATGATAGCAGAAAAGGCAGCATCTCGCAAGGGGAAGCGGTTCTCTTTCCGTCTCATGGATATTGACGGATGATAAGGACAGGAGCATAATACATAGCAGAAATAGTATGAAAAATCGTTCACATCTCTGGTTTTCTCATGAAGAGAGAGTAAAGGTCGCCGGTGTATGAGCAACGGAATTGAACAGTATGTCCCTCCCGCCGAACACATCATGCGGGGAAGATACGAGGTGATTGTCGTGGGAGCAGGGCACGCGGGCTGTGAGGCTGCGCTGGCCTGCGCGCGTATGGGACGCAAAACGCTGCTGCTTACCATGAATCTGGATAGCATCGCCTTGATGCCCTGCAACCCCTCGATGGGCGGGCCTGCCAAGGGGCATTTGCTGAAGGAAATAGATGCTTTAGGCGGCGAGGCCGGACGTAATACCGACCGCACGTTTATACAGATCCGCCTGCTCAATACTAGCAAGGGACCGGCGGTGCAGGCCTTGCGCGCCCAATGCGATAAACAGGCCTACCGGCTTGCTATGAAATTTGCCCTCGAAAGCCAGCCCAACCTCGAATTGAAACAGGCCACCATCACGCGCCTGCTCAGCCATGTTGGAGATGATGGACGGACTGTGGTAACGGGTGTCGTCACCAGCAATGGCTGGCAATACGAGGCGGGAGCGATTATCCTGACCACCGGCACGTTTATTAATGGCCGTCTCGTTGTAGGAGAAAAGACGCAGCCCGGTGGACGAGCCGGTGAAGGCCCGGCCCTGGGCATCTCCGACTCCTTGCGTGCTATGGGACTGGAAGTGCGGCGCTTTAAGACCGGTACACCTCCGCGCATCGACGCCCGCACCATCGATTTCAGCAAAACGGAGCCACAGCCGGGAAGCCGCCTGCCGCTCTACTTTTCGCAGGATGAATCCGCGCGCCAGGATGTGCAACTGCCCGGTGGCCGTCCAAATCCCATCTATCCCGTTACCGATGAAGACCTGTATGGATGGCGACCGCAATTGCCTTGCTACCTCGTTCATACCAACGAACGGACGCACCAGGTCATTCGCGATAATTTGCATCGTTCGCCGTTGTATACCGGCATCATAGAGGGAATTGGCCCGCGCTATTGCCCCTCCATCGAGGATAAAATCGTGCGCTTCGCCGATAAGAGCCGCCATCAGATTTTCCTGGAGCCAGAAGGCTGGCGTACCGGCGAAGTCTACGTGCAGGGAATGAATACCAGCCTGCCGGAAGACGTACAGCTCGCCATGATGCGCAGTATCCCGGCCCTCGAACATGTCGAGATGATGCGCGTTGGCTATGCCGTCGAGTACGATTATGTGCCGCCCGACCAGCTCTTCCCCACCCTGGAAACCAAACCCGTCGCCGGTCTTTTCCTTGCCGGCCAGATCAATGGCACCTCCGGCTACGAGGAAGCCGCGGCGCAGGGAATTATGGCCGGTATCAACGCGGCCCTGCGCGTGCGCGGCGAAGCGCCTTTTGTACTGGGCCGTCACGAAGCCTACATCGGCGTGCTGATCGATGATCTGGTGACGCGACCCATGAGCGAACCATATCGCCTGCATACCTCGCGTGCCGAATATCGCCTCCTGCTGCGCCCAGATAGCGCGGACCTCCGCCTGAGCGACTACGCCTATCACTATGGCCTGATCGATGAGGCTCGTTATGCGAAAGTGATACAGAAGCGTGAGAGCATCGCTCGCACACTGGAGCGCCTCCCGGCGGTCGTTTTCACCTCTTCACGAGCAACCGAGGCGTATGCGCAGCAGGTTGGCATCGCCCCGCTCGGTCAGATGCTTTCGGCCCGTGATTTGCTGCGCCGGCCTGAGGTCAGCTATACGCAGGTAGCGCAACTGGCGCAGCTTGTAACAGGCGATTCCGGGCAAGAATTGCTGCCTGGACTACCCGAAGTGGCCGCACAAGAAGTCGAATTGCAGATCAAGTACGAAAGCTACGTGCGCAAGCAGGAACAGATCGTGCATCGCGCTCGTCGCCTGGAAGAGCATCTCATACCCGAAACCATCGATTATGAAGCCGTCTCGCATTTGCGCACGCAGGCTCGCCAGAAACTCACACGAACTCGCCCGCGTACCATCGGCCAGGCATCGCGCGTCGAAGGGGTCACCCCTGCGGATATCGCCATTCTGATGGTCTATCTCGAAAAGATGCGCTCCACAGAATTATCCGGCGCTCAATCGTCCGGAAAGGGAATAGCCGCAATGGAGACTTGACAATCTCATGTATATATGTGTAACATATCCCACGGTATCAGAACGCACTTGCTCGCGTTCCTGTAGGGACAGCGGCTTGTCCCTGTCCTGGCTCGCAAATAGAACCGGCATCGCGCATTTTCCCCCCAATGCCGTGCCAGAGTACAGCGAAAGTTTAATCATCGCTCGCATAGCGTAATAGCTGTGGCGCTATCCAGGTTGTGAAGCTATTCATTGTATGGATGCATGTGATAGAACAACCGGCAAGTAATGATAGATGACATGTAGTGGTGCCCCTTGTGGGTGCCAGGTTCAGTCGCAGAAATCCTGTAGGGGCAGTGCCTGATGCCTGTCCTGACTCAAGAGGGGGAAAAACGTGTATATTCTTGTCGTAGATGATGACCGTTTCGCAAACACGCTCGTTCAATTCGTACTCAGCAAGGAAGGCTATGAAGTCGAAACCACCGACAACCCACGTGGCGCCTTGCAGATGATTCAGAAGCGCGAACCCGACCTGCTCATTCTTGATGTCATGATGCCCTATATCAACGGCTTTGAATTTTCCAAAACACTGCGCGCTCAGGGATATGAGATCCCCCTCATCTTCATGACTGCGCAGGATGGCATCGAAGCGAAATTGCAGGGATTTAATATCGGCGCCGATGATTACATTTGCAAACCCTACAATCACCAGGAACTCGTTGCTCGCGTGCAGGCCGTCATGCGGCGTATCAAAAAGCAGAGCAAATTGAACGTAACCAGCCTGCGGAGTGGCCGCATCGAGCTCTTTCCCGCGGAACTCAAAGTCGTTTTATCCGATGGCACATCCGTCTTGCTCACTCCTACCGAGATGCATGTCTTACGTTCGCTTATGGCATCCACCGGTCAGGTTGTGCATCGCGACCAGCTGCTATCTGAAGTCTGGAACGACAATGAAAGCAACAGCAATATCGTAGACGTGTATATTCGTCGCCTACGTATGAAACTCGAAAACGATGCCGAAAACCCGCAGTACATTGTCTCAGTACGCGGGCTTGGCTACAAGTTCCAGGCCAAATGAGGGCCGGTATTTGAAAATATATCTTCACAGGTGGAAAGAGGAAACAGCAGGTGAATCGTCAATATCTGGAGGCCCTATTTATCAACTCACCTAACGCAGTTGTTGCTATTGATCAGCACTTTCAAACGCTCGACTACAATCCTGCCGCCAGTAGCACCTTTGGATGGGAAGGCGCAAATATCCGCGGTCGTCTCTGTTCCGATGTTCTGAAGTGCCAAAATCTCAACGGCATGGTTCTTTGTGGCACCTCCAGTTGTCCATTGCAGCGCGTAATGCAGAGTCAGAAAGCGCTCGCCAACGAATCGCTGCTGATCGGTACAATCTCCGACCACACGCATGAATATTCCATCAGCGTCACACCGGTCAATGTGGATCAGGACGACGATGATAGCGATAACTCAGGTGTTGTCTTCAGTGCTCGTGATATGTCCGCTGTTCGTATCGCCAACCAGCTGCGTGCCAACTTCGTCTCCATGGTTTCGCACGAACTGCGCACCCCCTTGAACTCGGTGCATGGCTTCATCGACCTGCTTTTGCAAGGACATATCGGCCCCCTTACCGCTGAGCAACAGACCTACCTCGGCTATGCCCAGGAAGGCGTCCAGCAACTCATTTCCATCGTCGAAGACATACTCTTCCTGACACGTTCGGACTCAGGGCAATTTGAAATTCGACCGGAGCAGGTCAACCTGCGCGTCCTGGCACGGCAGGTCATCAACAGTTTGCAGCCGCAGGCCATCAAAGCCGCCGTCATCCTCAACAAAGACATTCCCGCGCCATCACCCATTCTCTACGTCGATCCCCAGCGTATGAAACAGGTTCTCAACAACCTTGTCACCAACGCCATCAAATTTACACCGCCGGGGGGAACCGTCACCATTCGCGCTCGCCCTTACAACGAACACTTCCATATGATCTCCGTTGAAGACACCGGCTATGGCATTTCCGTCGAAGACCAGCCGCATATCTTCGAGCGTTTTTACCAGGCCAATCATCACCTGCAATCGAAGATGGGGGGCTACGGCCTTGGCCTCTCCATCGCCAAATTGATCGTCGAACAACATGGTGGGCACATCGGCTTCGATACCGTACACGAAAAAGGTACCACCTTCTACTTTACCGCGCCCTTGTATGTAGAAGCATCTTCGCCTGTACCATAGGAACCTTGATCCAGTAAGGGCCGGGGTGGAGCAAGCTCCCCTCCCCTACTGCTCTACGCGCTCATTCCCACAATCGTTCCTGTTCCACAGCCTCCGGCTCGCGCCACGCGTTATCTTTCGATAGCTTATCCGCCTGGCGTGTCGGCTCAGGCAGGCGATAGCCCTTATCACAGGCCATCACGTAACGAATGCTCGTCTCAAGACTGATGCGATGCCCCAGCGAGATAAACATCGGATTCACGCCCTTGCGCGTGCGCAGCGCCGCTCCAAGCACCTCATGCTTACGCCTGTCAACCAGCGGAACCCAGGAGCCAGGCTCGTTGCCCAGCGCCTCTTTATCGAAATCTCCGCGCAATATTGACTTCGCGCACCCAATCGTCGGCAAATCCAGCCACAGCCCCAGGTGCGATGCGATCCCCAGCCGCCGTGGATGCGCGATGCCCTGACCATCCACCATCACCAGTTGCGGGCGCTGTTTCAGCTTGCCAAAAGCTCCCAGGATACACGGAATCTCACGAAACGACAGCAGACCGGGGATATAGGGCATGCGCACCGGCTCTTCATACACATGCCGCTCCACTATCTCCAATTCTGGAAAAGAGAGCAGCACTACCGCAGCGCGCGCCATCTCGCTCTCCTCGTTAATCGCCATATCCACTCCAGCGATGAAGCGCATCGGCTCCTCGATGCGATCCTCGCGTATCACGCGCGCCGCCAGTTCGCGCTGCAAGGCCACCGCCTCGGACGGCTCTATCACCCATGCATGTAAAGGTTGTATCGACATACGAATATCACCGTGCTTCTGTTAAAAAAATCATCCGCGGGCTGTTCATTTCGAACGATCCCAGGTGAAAATCACCGTAGACCTCTTTCACCGCGAAACCCGCCTGCTCCAGCAACAGTTCCATCTCACCGCGCTCAAAAAGATATAGCTGCGTCTTGCTGATCGTCCGCCGCATAACTCCGCCCTGCTCATGCACATCGTAAAAATGCGTCAATTCTAACAGGTGCTGCCGGTTAGACGAAGCGGGGCTGACAAAGTGTGATACGAAGGCGCCATCCTCGCGCTGCCATGTCCCCTGGTGCAGCACCTGCCCGCTCAGATTCTCCATATAGCGGGCATCCGCGTTGCTGATATCCAGGATGAACTGCCCGCCTTTTACCAGCGCATCGCGAATGCCGCGCAGTGCCTGCTGCTGCTGCTTGCGAGTGACCAGGTGCGCAAACGACCCTAGCGCCACAAAAGCCATATGAAACTGCTGCTTCAAGCGCAAGTCGCACATATCCTGTTGCACCAGCGTGCAGTGGCTCATCATCCCTGCCTGCTGCAGCCTCTGTTCCGCCAGGCCCAGCATCTGTGCCGAACTATCCACACCCGTCATCTCGTATCCTGCCTCCGCCAGCGGCAGCAATAACCGCCCGCTGCCACAAGCCAGCTCCAGTATTGTTCCAGCGCTTAGCCCGGCATAATTCAGGTACATATCGATATCTTCATCGAAGTGCGCGTGCTCGATATCGTAAAAAGCCGCTATCTCATCGTAGTCACTCATGCCCATCGTCGCGCATTCTAGATCTCGTCATACGAGCTGATCTTCCACCCGTCGCTTGTGAATGTGAACTTGAGATGAACCGTATAGGTCGAACCTTGACTACGAGTCACCGTCACTGTAATGCTATTTGGATCATTTGAGTCGGCAGCCACAGAGAAATTCGTCACCTGGCCCAGGCTTGCATCCCTGGATGTTGCCGCCTGCGTATACAAATCCTGCGTCAGCGGCTGCCCGTTCGATGCCACCAGGTTGCTGTCCAGGTATGAATACGCCGTCGTGTAGTCCTGCGCCTGGATGGCGGCATAATATGCTTGAGCGGTTACCTGTGCTCCCTCTGCGCTTACTGCCGTAGCGGTTTGGTCAACCGAAGTGGTGACAGTATTCACGGTATTTTGCACCCCTTTGCCGATCAGGCCAAAAACAAGCGCGCAGCCTCCACAGGCAAGCAGCAGGATTCCCGCGATAATCCCCAGCACAATCCATAGCGTGCGATTCGACTTCTTCGGCTGCGGTTGCGCGTAACCAGGAACCTGCGGCGGGACATATGGCGGAGTGCCATATTGCGTGGCCGCGTATGGCTGTGGCTGCTCATAGGGCGGCTGCTGGTAAGGTGGCTGTTGATAGGGCGGTTGCCCGTATGGATAAGGGGATTGAGGTTGCTCATATGGGTTCTGGTAATCAGGTGGTTGCCCATATGGATTGGGGGATTGAGGTTGACCTGGATCATTATACATAGGAAATAAAGACCTCCTAATTTGTTCGTAAATCAGCTTTCTGTTGTTCGAAATCTCGCGTCAACAGTATAGCGTTGCCTGAGCTGATTGGCAAGCCATGAAAAAGACCCTCTCCCATGGCTTTGCCGTAGGACAGCGCCTTGGGCCTGTCCGCCCCGGAGTTCTAAATTGCCCATACTTTCATGTTGCTGAACTCCACCTCTGTTGGGTCTGAGAGGTCGTATGCGTACATCCCTATCTCGCCTGACTGGAAACTTGCATCTGATTTAATCACAAGCGACTGCCCATTAGCATAGAGATACAAAAGGTCTTTGATTGCGATCACCGTCAGCGTGTAGGTTTGATGAAGCTGAACAGGTAAAGGGCTTGGATTTGAGATCGGGCGGCTCTGGCCTGCTGCTTTCCCTACCAGCAAATTGTAATGCTGCTGCGCGATATCCAGCGAGAAACGATAAAAATCGCTCAGCGAGTTATTAGCGCGGAAGAGAATCCCGCCGGCATCTCCCGAAATAATCTGCATCTGCACCTGGTAGGCAAAATTACTGAAAGACGTAAAATGCTCAAGGCAGTTTGTATAACTGTATTGCGTCGAAATAGACACAACATAGCTGCCATTTTGGAAAGCACATCCGCCGGTATCGTCCCAACGATATATATCCTGCTTGCTCAAGGAATCTGCCAGCGTGGGAGAACGCCTCGTTATGTATGAAAAGAGTTGAACCGGGTCGGTGGGCAGGACAGTGGGAGTGGGTGTGACGGCACGCCTTGCGCCTGTTTGACCGCGCGCGATAACCATACCACTGAAAATCAGCAGGAAAATCAGTATCAATGCCAGAGCAGCCGCCAGGCCGCGCCTGCCCGTCAAAATCGAAAGCGCCGGGAAAGTACGAATGGCCGAACTCTTCCTGCGCCTCTCGCGTAGTAGTGCCGTCAAGGGCTGCCTCGTCTCTTTTGGCAGGACAGCCGGTGGTGGCGCCTGTAATCGCACCAGGTTGAGCGTCAGAGCGATTGCGGCCAGCGCCCTTGCGTAGTCCTCGCTGGCATCGAATACACGCGCGGCAGACCATGCCGGAGATAGAGCCTCAAGCGGCAATGGCGCCGGCAACACCGCCAGCACCCCTCGCAGGCGCTGCTGCCCTGCCAGCTTCAGCGCCACCTCCACTTCTCGTTGCACCTGCCTGGACTGTAAGGCATCCGGCGTCAGAATCACAAGCATCCACTGGCAGCGCGAAACCTGCTCATAAAGGTACGGATCGGGTAGAGTGGGAGGAAAACGTGAGCTGTCAGCTACAATTTCGGCTCCCCGCGCCTTCAGGTCCCTCATGCATTGTGTCGCAAACAGGTAATCAGGATGCATTCTATTCGCGGCGTAATAGCTGACGAAAATACCAGGACCCCCCATCTTGTATCTCCTCCCTCGAAAAGTTTCAACATATGATTGCACTTCCTTAAATGGCATCAGTAGTATAACAGATTTGCAGGTTTCAGCACAGCAGGTGTACCTCTTGCGCTCATGCTTATCCACTGGTACAATGGGCCGGAAAAAACCATCCAGGCTTTCTTTCATTGGAAGAAGAATGCTCATGTATACGCAACCCGCCACAGCGCACGCGCCAGCCCTCATCACCTACCTGGTAGATGCCGGCGCTTCAATGAGTGATCTGGCCGGCACAACAACAAAAATGGATATCGTCAATGCAACTCTCTACAAAGCCTTGCAGATCATGGCTCAGCGATCCATGCGCGAAACCCTCGTCTTGCCGCGTTACCGCGTCGCCATTTTTGCCTATAATAGCGTTGCTGTCGTCGACGTACTGGATGGCATGCGCAACCTTCCTGACGTCATCGAAGCTGGAAGGCCCATCATCATCCCTGGCAGCGAAAAAACAGATATGGCAAGAGGTTTTACCGTGGTAGAGAAATTTTTACAGGCAAACATGCTCGCATTCCAAAATAGTCCTCCACCGCTTGTCTGTCATATCACAGATACTGCCCCCTCACAACAAGAATGTTCCACCGTCATGCCTATCGTGCGGCGCATTCAGGCCATGCAGGTTGACGATGGCCCTCTCCTGGTAGAAAATATCTACCTGGCGGATGATGCGTTGCGGCCCGCGGTCCAGGATTGGCGGCAGTGGGGAGGCGTATTGAAAGAAAAACAACTCGCCAGCAACGGCGCAAAATTGCTCTATCGCCTCTCATCATTTCTGCCGGCCACCTATCGCCAGAACATCAACCAGTATGGCTATGCCCTGCAAGCGGGCGCGGCGCATTTCTTCCCCGGACTGCATCCTGACCTCGTCGCGCTGGCATGTATGGCTTCGGTTGTCGTCCCCATCAAATAAGAAAAGGAATTGCTACAGTGTTGAGTTTTCAACCCGCGCCGGGAATGCCGCTACGTATCGCATCAACGCGCTATGAATGTACCGCGCACCCACTCTTTGCTCACAGCGCCTTCATCATCGAGGGCAGCGAATCGTTCGTCTATCAACTGCGCGACCCGGCACGCAACACCCTCCATGCCCTCAAAGTCCTCAAGCCCTCCTATCGCGGTGAGTATATCGCCCGTCGTGCCATCGACCTGCGCCCTCACCACAATCAACCCGGCCTGCTCCTCTGCAATCGCATCTGCCTCACCACAGAAACAGCTCCTGACGCAATCAGCGTATTTCCCGACCTCCAGTATGCCATCTTCATGCCCTGGGTGGACGCGAGAAGCTGGTCTGGACTCATGCAGAACAAGGCCGCATCGGCAGCCTACCGCCCCGCAAACGCTCGCACCCTCGCGCTCCAAACCGCTCGCGTCCTGCGCTACCTGGAAGCGCATCACCTCGCGCATACAGATATCGCGGGCAGCAATATTTTCCTCGCGCCCGGCCTCAACCAGGTCCAACTGCTTGATCTTGAAGGGATGTATTACGAAGGCGCCATCCCCCCGGCGCTGCCCAGCCGCGGTTCTCCAGGTTACCGGCATCCACGCTTGCCGGGCAACGGGCAGTATTGCCTTGCCGGCGACCGCTTTGCCGGAGCCATACTCCTGACCGAAATGCTCACCTGGTGCGATCCCGTTGTGCGCGCATTGATCGCAGACCAGAGCGAATCCCTCTTTCAACCCCAGCAACTGCAAACAATCGACAACCCTCTCTGGCAGGCAGTGCGTACCTCATTGTCCGCAATTGATGCCTCGCTCCTTGCCCTCTTCGACCAGGCGTGGGCCTCATCCCAACTGAGCGATTGCCCCGAATTTACGCGCTGGAACCAACACCTTGAGCGCATAGCCGCAGCCCCCATCACACGGTAATATTTCACACAATGGTAGGAATCTTGTCCAAAACGTTGACTTTTTGACAGTTGATCGAGTAAAATCACAATTGTTCAATCCTTCGTGGAGGGGGATTCTTTGCTAGTGAAAAAGCCCTATGCCGAATAATCGGCGCCTCACATTTCTAGCAAATTGATTTTTAGTTCGTACAGTACCAATGAAAGGCAGGAATCTCATGTCAGGTCGCATTATGGTAACCCCCGAGGAACTGCAACAGGCTTCCTCCCAGTTTAATGCCAAAGCCGCCGAACTTGAACAGATGTTGCAATCTGTTCAGTCTCAGATCGAATCGCTGCGTTCAACATGGCAGGGCCAGGCCGCGGCTAATTTTGATGCTCTTATGGCCCAGTGGACGCAGGATGTGCAGGGCATTAACCAGGTTCTGAGCCAGGTCAGCCAGCATTTGAATCAGGCTTCTCACGCCTATTCCGATACCGATACCAGCATTGCGCGTGGTTTCCAGGCCTGATTATTCTTGATCAGGTATGCAAACGCTGCTCGTTACAATTATCGGACCTCGCCGTACTATTGATCTGGAGATGCCGGGGGAAGTTCCGATCAGGGAATTGATACCGATCATTCTTGCTCTATGTGGGCCAACAGCTGTTTCTGGTCCACATAGCGACCCCTCGGTCTGGGGGCTTGGAGTAGTCGACGCGGATAGACCCCTGCCATCGTCCAGTTCTTTAAGTGCCGAGAAACTTGTCAATGGTACCATCTTGCAGCTGCAAGAGCTGTCAGCATGGAGCGCTAACCGGCGTGTACACAAAAAAGCGTTCATGCCCAGGACCATTACTCCTACACCGGCAACCGGCGGCATTGGAGTAAGATGGAGCAAAGACGGCCTCCTCAATGGAAGCGGATAGAAAGAGCGAATCTCAATGCAGGGCACAACATTTTACCGGCTTGCCAGAGAATATCCTCCCCGCCTGCCCGACCATGAGATACTCATCAGCCCGCCGCCTGTATTCCAGGCTCCTCAATCAAATGGTGCGGCCTGGCTGCAATCGCTTATTCCTCTCGTTATTGGCAGCCTGGGCTCGCTTGTCCTCTTTGTCGTCTCTCGTGATAATCCCGTCATCATCTATGCCATGATCGGCGTCCTGCTGCTCTCCGCCGGCCTCACCGTTGGCATGCGCCTATGGATGCAGGTCTCGGTGAAAAAACAGCAGCGCGCCCAGTACCAGGCCTATCGCGAATCCCTCGCCTTGCAAGCCGCCGAACTGCGTACCATTGCCGCGAAGCAACGCCAGGTCAGCCGCCAGCTGTATCCCGATCCAGAGCAAATTGTAGAGATCGTCGACCAGCGCATCAGTTTATGGGAACGCCGCGCTGAGGATGCCGACTTTCTCGATGTACGCATCGGCACCGCCTGTGTTCCCCTCTGCTGTCCTGTGCATCTCAATCTGGGGAGTGATCCTATGGGAGCGCACATGGCTAGAAAAAATTTCGATCCCGATTTGCTTGCGGAAGCAGAACGGCTCGTCAGTACCTATAAAGAACTGGGAAACGAACCGTTTGTCGTATCACTGCGCACCGCCGGCACCCTCTCTATTACCGGCCCCTCTACAGCCACTCGCTCTCTTACACGCGCCATCCTCTGCCAGCTTTCCGCGTTCCAGGCCCCGGAAGATGTCTCCATCATGACCTATGCTCCCGCAGAGGCCCTACAGCACTGGAGCTGGCTCAAGTGGCTACCACATGCCCGCCGCCTCCGGCAGGTCAAGATCGACAAACAGCGGGCATCCGAACCCCTCTACCTGCTTGCCTCAACGCTTGATGAGTATCGCGACCTTCTTAACACCCAGATACTTCCCGAGCTGGCACGCCGCCGTGAAACTCCAGAGGAGAAGCAGCAGGGAGCCGAACAACAGGTCGTCAAACCGCACTTTATTCTCATCTTCGATGGCTTCACGCCGCGTCTGCTTGCCCAGATTCCCGAACTTGATGATCTATTTCGCAACGCCGCCAGGCTCGCCGTTACCATCATCTGTCTTGTTGACGGTCATGCCACCGAGCCATTCACACGCCAGGCGCGCATCTCCATCTCGCCAGATCGCAAGCTCACATTCGAGCAAACCATGTATGGCGGGAAAAGGGTAGAGCATATTCAGGCCGACGGGTGCAGCGTGCAAATCTGCGAACGCATCGCCCGCGCTCAGGCCCCGCTCACCCTTGCCGATAAAGGCAATGTCCTCGACCTTTCACAGGATGTGCGCCTGCTTGACCTCCTGCACATACGCGCTCTGGATGATATCCAGGTGCCTGCCGTCTGGAAGCCGCGCGCCAGGAAAGAGGTTCTCAATATTCCCATCGGTTCTCGTGCCAATGGTGAGCCGCTTTACCTCGACCTGAAGGAAAGCGCCGAGAAAGGCATGGGCCCGCATGGCCTGATTATCGGCACCACTGGCTCCGGCAAAAGCGAACTGCTGCGCACCATCGTCACCAGCCTGGCCCTCACCCATGATCCCGAAACCGTCAACCTGGTACTCGTCGATTTCAAAGGCGGTGCCTCCTTTGCCGAACTCGCCGCCCTCCCTCACGTCGCGGGCGTCATCACCAACCTGCAAAATGACCTCCGGCTCATTGATCGCATCTACGCCTCCCTCCAGGGTGAGTATACTCGTCGCCAGCGTGTCCTGCACGAAGCTGGCAAGCTGGACAACATACGCGAGTATCACATCAGGCGCCAATCGCATCCCGAAATGTTGCCTCTTCCCCATCTCATCATCATCGTCGATGAGTTCGCCCAGTTGATCAGCAATCGCCCCGAATTCCTCGATCTCTTCATCTCAATCGGCCAGGTTGGGCGCAGTCTCGGCATGCACTTGCTGCTCGCAACCCAGCGCCTCGAAGAGGGCCGTCTCAAGGGACTCGAAAGCTACCTGCACTATCGTATCTGCCTGCGCACATTCAACAAAGCCGAAAGTACCACCGTCATCGGCAACTCCAACGCCTATTACCTCCCTTCTATTCCTGGCGTTGGCTACATCAAGACCGGGTCAACAGACAGCGAGCTTTTCAAAACCGCCCTGATCTCTTCACCCTACCTGCCTGAAAAGAAGCATCGTTCGCCCGCAGCCTTTATTCGTGAATTTACCTCTACCGGCCAGCTCGTTCCCCTCTCCATCTTGTATGGACTCTCCACCGGGTCTTTTATCACCAGCAAAGATGGAGTCGATACGCTTTCAACCGAAATGGATATCGTCATCAGACGCCTGGCTCAGGGCGCAGCCGCGGCCCGTTTGCCGCGCGTCTATCAGGTATGGCTTCCTCCTTTGCCGCCAAACCTGCGCCTCGAAGCAGTGCTCGACCGTGCCAGGCTTTATACGGCACAGGGGACAGATAATAACGGCCATACGCAGTATATTCCTCTGGATGGAGGCGCGTGGCGAAGAGAGCCGCCTTTTGGTATGCTCAGCACCCCTGTAGGACTGCTGGATAAGCCGCGCGAGCAGGAACAGGTTCCCTTATTGCTTGACTTCTCAGGCTCTGGTGGTCATCTCGCCATTATTGGCGCTCCTCAATCGGGCAAAAGCACGCTCTTGCGCACCATTATCGCCTCGTTCATGGTCACGCATACGCCGCGTGCTGTCCAATTCTATTGTATCGACCTTGGCGGAGGCTCCCTGCGTATCTTCCAGAATACGCCGCATGTCGGTGATATTTGCAGTGACCCCCGCCACGAGGGAGAGAAGATACGCCGCATGGTTCGCCAGATGCGCAAGATCATCGAAGACCGCGCCTTCCAGTTTCGTGAGTGGCGCGTGGATACTATCAATATGTACCGCTTGCGCCGCCAGGAGGGTGAATTTGCCACCGAGCCATTTGGTGATGTCTTTCTGGTCATCGACAACCTCGGTCAACTCCAACGTGACTTCGAGCAGCTGGACCCTGATATCACCGAGATCATCGCCAACGGCCTCAATTACGGCGTGCATGTCATCCTGGCCACCAATCGCCGTGCCGAGATTCGCCCTAAAGTCTCCGATAACATCGGTACCTATATGGAACTCTACATCAATGATCCCGGTGAGTCCCTTTTCGGCAAGGCCCTGGCTGCCTCCATACCCCCTGGCGTTCCTGGCCGGGGCCTCTTCAAGGATGCGTTGCAGGAGAAGCTCCAGTTCCAGGCCGCGCTGCCCTGGATCAACAGCCGCAATGGCACGATGCAAGACAGCCTGGAGGCGCTTGTCCGGCGGGTGAGCAGGGCATGGACCGGTAAATTCGCCCCGCCTGTCCGTTTGCTCCCGGCCAGTGTCGGATGGCAGGATATTCCGTCCGTCTCCTCCTGGCATTCGGGCGTGCCGGTGGGACTCGATGAATTCCGTCTCGATCCCGTCTACATCGATCTCATGTCCGGCGACCCCCATTTCCTCATCTATGGGGATACGGAATGCGGCAAAACCACTTTCCTGCGTACCTGGATGGTAGGCCTCAAAAAACGCTATAGCTCTCAGGAGGCGCAGTTCGTCATCGTCGATTACCGCAAAAATCTGCTCGATCTCGCCGAGGGTGACTACCTCTTCGCCTACACCTGCACGCAGCAGATGGTGAAGGATGCTGTCGATAAACTGAAAAAAGAACTTGAAAAGCGCGTCCCGTCGGGTGGAGCGCTCTCACTCGAGCAATTGCGCAAGCCGCAGAAATGGACAGGGCCGCATTACTTCGTCTTTGTTGATGATTATGAATCGGTCGTTGGCGCCACAGGCAGTCCATTGGCCCCATTGCTCGATATGCTGCTCAATGGGCATGATCTTGGATTGCACCTGATCATTGCGCGGCGCGTTGGAGGCGCCAGTCGCGCGGCTTTTGAGTCTATCCTGCAGCGCTTGAGAGAAATGAGCAGCCCCGGTTTGATTATGAGCGGTGACCCACAGGAGGGTGCCTTGATTGGCACTCAACGTGCCAGCGTACAACCTCCGGGCCGCGGCTATTATATCCGGCGCAACCAGCCCCCAACGTTGATACAGGGAATTTTGACCGCGCCGGAACTCATGCAAGTGAATTAGGAGGGAAAACACAATGTCTGTCGAAGGAACCCATATTGATATTACCCCCGCGCACCTGCGCGATACCGCATCCCTTTTCTATAAGGCCTCGCAAGATACATTTCTTCTGCTGGAGGACCTCAATAGGACCGCGCAACAACTCATCGATGATATGTATACCGAACTGCACCAGTCACCCGGTGCTCTCCAGGTGCTTTGCAGCCGCTGGCGTGAGGCCACTCTCAGCCTCAGCAACGCGCTTGAACTGGTAGCGAAGAATCTCACTGTGGCCGCCGACAATTTCGAGGCAACGGACCGCACCGTTATGCCGTAGGGAAGCAGAGGAGAAAAACATGGCAGACAGCGCAAAATTGGCATATATAGCAGGTGAACTGCAATCCAGGGCTGGCACCTTCACCAACGCCGCCGAGTCCTTGCGACAGCAGGCCACTCGGCTCAACTGGGCCTCGCAGGGGCTTACAAATGGCTCCTGGGCCGGGCAAGGCAGCCAGGCTTTTCAGAACGCCTGGAACCTCTACCACCGCGACACCACCCGGGCTGCCGACGCCCTTGATAGCACCGCTCAAACCCTTACCACCTTAGCCGGTCGTCTCAATGCACAGGTGCAGGCCCTGTACCATGCTCAGGAACTCGCGGCAATCGGTATGGGCGCGGCAGCCGCCATCGCTACCGCTGCGGCGGAAGTAGCGATCTTCAGCGCCGACTTTGAAATAGGCTCCATACTTGATGCCATCACCGGCGGCATACAGGTAAGCAACGAGCTGCTTACTTTGCTCGAAAATCCGGGAGTGCAGTCGGGTATCAACGACTTCCTTTCCTCGTGGGAATATGATCCCGGCGAGGGAAAGGTCGGCTTTAGTGCCGATGGCTCCATCTGGCAACCGGTAGAAGATAAGAGCGCTGGAAATTTTGATGGCGTTCCCACCAGTAACGACTTATCAGTCAAGGTCGGCTATAGCAAACTTGATCTGGGCATAGAGCCAGGAGATAATGGAGAGACAGACGTAGCTTTCGGCGGTGAGCTCGCGCTGTTGAACATCTCCGATGAAGCCCGTCTTGGCAATGAAAACCTCGGCTTAACCGGCAGCTCAGAAACGGAGGCGCTGGGCGTTGATGGTGAACTCGGCTGGCACGATAACTCTCTGGGCGCGACAATCGGGGGAACCTGGATCTCCGAAACGGGTAGCGTTGGAGCGAATATTGGCGGTATAAATGTAGGAGTGAATGGTACCATTGGCCTGAAAGCAGAGCTTGGATTCGAGATAGGCGAACATACAGAAATCAAATTACCTTTCATCTCGTTCGGTTTCTCAATTGGTAAGGCTCTGTAACCACCCTGTAGGGACAGCGCCTTGTGCCTGTCCTATCCAACTTGCGCCATCCTTCTATTGGAGAGAAAAGGTACTCAAATGAACGAACTATTCCTGAATCAAGCCGAATTACTTGCCGCGTTGGATGCCGTCTCCGCGCGGGCGCTGGTCAGCATCAGCCGGGAGAAGCTGTTTCCCACGGATATAGATGAACGCAGGACTGTCCTCGAACGAGGAACAGAGTCCCTGAAGCAGCGCGGGATGCTCCGCGTCGATACAGATAACAAGGCTGTGCTGGACGCGCAACTCGCCACCATCATCAGCACCATGGCATTTCCGCGTATAGCTATCGCCGTTGTCACGAATGATCAGCAGGCCGGTCTGAGGCTCCTCTGGTTCTATCAGGCCAGAGACCATATCATTGAACACGGCCTCACCCGCCAGAGACAACATCACATCACCGAAGTACCGGATGTGAGCGCTCTGATTGCGCGCATCCAGGCATTTCTTGCCGTAAAGCCTGCCTCGAACGTCGTTTCCGGAGCGGGGCCAGAGGCAAGCCTGGAGATGGAGCAGGAAGTATTCTTTACCGTGAAGCGACTCGCCGAGCAACACGAGCTTGAACGCGCAAAAGAGCTATTGCTTAACTGCGGGTTTGCTGCCGGCGACGCAAATGCGCTATTACAAGTACTCGAGCAGCCGCTGGCGGCGGGCAACATCGCTATTTTGCGCTGCGCTCCTGAGAGCGAAACCATCGTTGACGGGCGCAATCTTGCCCTGTTGCAAGATGGACGCGCCGCCTGGTCCGCGCGGCAAAAAGTGCCAGGGGAGCCGGTGCTGGTAGTGGAAACAACCGCCGCAACAGCCATCAAAGAACAATTACGCGCGTACCTGGAAGAATTAGCTCAGGTGTAAAGGTAAAAGTAAGATGGCAGATATAGGAAAATTGGAATATATTGCGGGTGAACTGCGCAGCAAGGCAGGTAAGTTCACCGGGGCTGCGGAAACACTGCGGCAGCAAGCAACACAACTGAACTGGGCTGCGAGCAACCTGGCAAATGGCTCCTGGTCGGGACAGGGCAGCCAGGCTTTCCAGAATGCCTGGAACCTCTATCACTACCAGAGCATATTGGAATTTTTCACCCCGTTTTCAATGGCTTACAAAGATCTGACCCATTGATAAAATAAGGAATTTGTTGCATGCGCGCGCTCGTATACCACAACCACACATTGATATTTGAAAAAAACTATCAGCTGCCCGTCTTGAGATCTGGTGAAGCCCTGATCCGCGTCCTGCTCGCCGGTATCTGCAATACCGACCTGGAAATCACGCGTGGCTACCTGGATTTTCAGGGCGTGCTGGGGCATGAATTTGTTGGCGTCGTCGAGGAGGTGTATGAAGCACCCGGCGCATCGTTGATTGGGCAACGCGTCGTTGGCGAGATCAATGCGGCCTGTCATCGCAGTGATTGTTTCTATTGCCGGCAAAATATGCCCACGCACTGCCCGAATCGCACCACGCTGGGCATCGTCAACCGCGACGGCGCCTTCGCTGAATACCTGCAGCTTCCTCTTGAGAACCTGCATATCGTTCCTGAGAACGTGAGCAATGAGGAGGCTGTCTTTGTTGAGCCACTCGCCGCCAACTTTGAAATCCTTGAGCAGGTACATCTGAAGCCGACCGATAGCGTCATCATTCTTGGCGATGGCAAAATGGGCCAGCTGGCGGCGCAGGTTCTCGCCTTGAGTGGTTGCGAACTCATCATGCTGGGAAAGCACGAGGAGAAGCTCGCACTGGCAGCAAAACGGGGAATACAAACTCGCCTGCTTGCCAACGAGCAAGAAGTTGCCTTAGAAAATAGGAAGCGAGTAGATGTGGTTGTTGAATGTACCGGTTCAACAAAAGGGCTTGAGATGGCGCTTCAGTTAGTAAGACCACGCGGCACTATCGTTTTAAAGAGCACAGTAGCCGATCAAAGTTCTCTCCACCTTGCCCCAATTGTGATTGACGAGATTCGCGTGCAAGGATCGCGCTGCGGCCCGTTCCCTCCTGCCTTACGCGCATTAAGCCAGAAGCTGGTCGATGTACGACCGCTCATTAGCGCGCGCTATAGCCTGGATGATGGCCTGGACGCCTTTCGCCATGCTGGCGAAAAAGGCGTATTGAAGGTACTCCTCCAGATGTAACCAGTAGGGACAGTGGCCTGTCCTGTGTGAAACGTAGAGGTTGGTTGCTGCGTGCTAAAAGCAGGAGTAATGACGTATCCTCATTGATAGGGAAATAGCCGTGTGGCGAAGAGGATAGGTCACCTATACTGCGTCAATGCAGAAAGGAAAGAGAAGCATGAACCGTAAGATGATAGGACTGCTGATGGCAGTCATGGCTGTTGGTACCAGTTTGATCGTACTTCTACGGGTAGAAAAGTCGCGGCGCTTCTTGCAAGCACGCGTCGAGCAAGTCCGTGGTGCTCTCCCAGAGCCCGAGCAGGTCCGGCAGTCTGCCCAGCAAGTGGTTACTCGTGTTTCACAGCTGACTGGCGATGCGAAAGACACCACCCAGCAGGCAATGAACAAAGTGAAGCAGACCGGAAGTGATCTGGCAGAAAAAGCCAAACAGCTCACCCCCGTTGGAAATCAGAATGGGCGCTGATTACCTCGTCCGCGTAAGAAGTCTTTTTGTTATGCTCACTCCCCCGCTAGAGAGTCGGGGGAGTGGTTTTTTTCTTAACTGGCGGTGATGAGAGAGGTCTCAGCTAATCTTTTCTCAGCAAATTCTTAATGACATGCCCAGATATGCCTGGTGTCTCCGGGGCCTGTCATGCTGAGCGCAGCGAAGAATCTCACGCCAACTTTCAAGGAATCGCCAGAAGCTGAAGTCCCTGTTATTTACCCCCACGTCTAAAAACGCCCGTCAAACGTGCATATGGTAGAGGGCCATATCATTCTGAGCGCAGCGAAGAATCTCGCGCCTACTTTTTGGGTAATCACCAGAATTTCAAGGAGTATCGCATGACGAACGCGCAAGATATTGTCAGCGCCTTTATGCGGGCGTTGGAAGCAAAGGACTTTACTGGCGCAGCCAGCTTATTGGCGGATGATTTCTACTTTAGTGGCTCCATGTCTCGATCTTTAGGCAAGGACCAGTTTATCAAATTCTTTCAGGAACTGGCTGCTGGCATTCCCAATCTCACATTTCACACGCATGATGTGCGTGATATAGAAGATAACTCAGAGGGCGACAGGGTAGAGGCAAGCCTTCAAATCACAGGTCGCCAGGAAAATGCTATCAATCTCTACATGCTGAGCCTGCCCATCATTCCCCAGATGGGCCGATCCGTCTCGCTGTCACCGGAACAGTGGCAGTTTGTCGTGCGCAATAATCTGATTGCGGCGATAGATGCTCAGCCTGCTGCGGGCGCCGGCATCGCTGAATTGCTTCATCAATTAGGCGTTGACGCAATGATGCTGGGATGATGATTTTCCACTGTAGGGAAGCGGCCTGTCCCTGTCCTCATGCCTCAACCGGTACAGGGACAGGCCGCTATCCCTACACGTGTGGTAGTACGCTCTCGGCGAATGCGCGCAGCCCATCGAGATCATCGAGATCGAACCATTGCAGCATCAACTCTTCCACGCCTGCCTGCCCATAGGCATGAATCTGCTGGATGATCATATCGGGCGTTCCAACAATCGCTCTCCACGAGCTTTGCATGCTTTCGATCACCGCCTCGAGCGATTTACCGGCATATTCCGTGCGCCCGGAGCGAAAGCTGAGCCGTCGATCCAGTTCGGCCATATCGCGTCCAAAGTGCAGCGTATGCATCATCGTGCGACGCACATCGCCGGGATTGCGCCCTGCCTGCCGCAAAAGGCCATCGAGAATCGCCGAATGTTCGCGAAACGCGTCAGGAGAAAGGAAGGTACCATTCCAGATATTCGCGTAACGGGCCGCCAGGGGTAAGGTACGTTTAGGGCCATTGCCGCCAACCATGATGCGTGGCCCTCCAGGTCGTTGCGGGCGAGGCAAGAGAATTGCATCGCGCAGCTGGAAATAGCGCCCCTCGTAGGTGACAGGTTCGTCGCTGTGTAAAAGGCGGGTAATCACCTCAAGCCCCTCTTCGAAGCGCGACATCCGTGCCGGAACGTCGCCAAGGTCGAGGCCAAAAAGCCGGTGTTCGCGTTCCTGCCAGCCCGCGCCCAGGCCCAGGATCATGCGCCCACCACTCAGATCATCGAGCGCCGCGGCCTGTCGTGCCAATAGTGCCGGATGGCGAAATGATAGTGGAGCGACCAGCGTCCCAAAGTGGATATGCTGTGTATGGTCCGCCAGGTAAGTGAGCGAGACAATTGTTTCCAGGGCTTCTCTGTCAGGGGGATTGGCGTTCGTGAAGTGGTCTGAGCGGAACAGCCCGGCAAAACCGGTTTCTTCTACCGCATCCACCAGTTTTTTCCAGCGCGCCCATGTCAATCCGTTCTGACCCTCGATTTGAATAGATAGTGCGACCATGTTTCTCTCGTGTCCTTTCTCTTTCGGCTTTTGCATAGTATCGTAGCCTATGATCGCGACATGAGTCAAATTCTGCGGTACTACTCGATTTGCTTGAGCGAATTCGCCAGTGAACAGCAGTTTAGAAAGGAATTTCCCCTGGCAGATTTAAGTAAGTGGAATCGCCTCGCCCAGCAGGGACAGCGGCTCATCCCTGTCCCGGCCCCCAATGTATACCAGGCCTGTTGTCTGCCTCAAGACCCCATGAGGACAGGGATGAGCCGCTATCCCTACTGGACATAATGATCCTGATTCCCCTTTCAGCTGTCAACATTCACCGAGGACCTTCTTGTTCCTCGACTTGTGAAAGCCCTGAATATTTATTGCTGGGACTTGCCGCCTAGAGGGAACCGATCCCAGGGGTTCTCGTTGGCCGTAATCCGGTAGCCATCGGGGTCGGCAAAGACGAAAGTGCGACCAAATGGGCCGTCGTATGGTGGCGTAATGATCGTAACTCCCGCCGACTCCAGCCGGGCATGTATCTCATCCACGGAATCGCAGTCGATCCACAGCGCCACGCCCCATCCCGGCTGCGGCGCCTCGTCAAGATTCACCTTTGCCTGGGTGAGAGCAAAAGGGATCGAATTGGTATCGAACAGAACAAAATCGGGTGCATCGAAGCGCTCATCGACAGTAAGGCCCAGCATTTCAGTATAGAATTTGCGCGAGGCGGAAAAGTTGCGTACCTGCAAACTGATAAAATCGGGTCCGCGAAGTCTGGCCATATACATCCTCTCCTTTCAAATCAACTCGAAGCTAAGGGGGTCGTCTCGACACCGCCCCCAGATTTCCTTCACACTCATAGTTTACACAATGCCAGTGACAACAGTATGTCAGCAGCGCGAGGAAAATAACTAATGCTCGTCTTCCATCTCTGTCTCCGCCGGCTTCTTTATATCCCTTCCAGCGATGACAACGATGTACTCGCCCTTGAGCTTCGCTTCGCTTGTCGATGCCAGGAGCGCTGAGAGCGTTCCTCGCCGGACGGATTCGAAGACTTTCGTGAGTTCGCTGGCGAGTGCGGCTTCCCGGTCGCCGTAAACTTCGAGCGCATCTTGCAGGAAAGAGGTAAGCCGGTAGGGGCTTTCGTAGAAGATAAGCGTGTGCGGAGCGTCTTTGTCGATCTCTAAAAATTTGCGTCTAGGCCCGGACTTGCGCGGCGGAAAACCACGGAATGTAAAGCTGTGAACGGGCAATCCGGAGAGGACCAGCGCCATTACAAATGCCGTCGGCCCTGGAATCATAGTGACATCGATGTGCGCCGCGAGCGCTCGCCTTACCAGTGTAAAACCGGGATCGGAGATGCCGGGCGTGCCCGCGTTGGTCACAAGCGCCACCGATTTCCCCTGCTTCAGCAGGTCCTCGATCTGCTGGCCCGCGCGCTGCTCGTTGTGTTCATGAAACGCGACCTGAGGTTTGGAAATATCGAAGTGCTTGAGCAGCAAGCCAGTCTTGCGTGTATCCTCGCTCGCAACAATATCTACCTCGCGCAAGGTATTGAGGGCGCGCAGGGTAATATCATTCAGATTTCCGATAGGAGTCGCTACAAGGTAAAGCATAGCTGTCCTTTTCGTCCAGGGTAGGGGCGACCACGAGCGCGGTCAATCGGCTCTCTACCGGTCGCCCTGAATAGGGTCTCTCGTTAGCTTTCGGCGCGTATGCCTTTCCTGATCAATTGGAGTTTATCGAGCACTTCAGGGCGCTTGACTTTCAAGGTATGGGTGCGCGGAAAATCCTCTTCCGGCCAGATGGTGAAGCCCCGAATTTGCTGGTGAGGGGCAAGTTGTTTGTTGGCCTGCGCAATCACAGCCTTAGCCTTTTCAGGTTCGTTCAACAGCAGGATAGCATGCACAGTCGGACCATCGTTTTCTTCCATCAGGCCCACGACCACAGCGTCCTTTATAAGCGGGTTCGTCAGAAGCACGTTCTCGATGTCCTCGGGATAGACATTGAGTCCGTTGGCAAGGACGATCAGGTTTTTCTTGCGCCCCTTGAGGTAGAGGTTGCCATTCTTATCCTGGTAGCCCAGGTCGCCGGTATGGTACCAGCCATCCTGAAACGCTGCCGCCGTGGCTTCGGGATTCTGCCAGTAGCCCAGGGCGACGTTCGGGCCGTGTACAAGCAGTTCGCCGTCTTCGGCAATGCGAACTTCCTCGCCGGGCAGCGGCTTGCCGATGGAATCATAATTATGCTCATTATAAGGAGTGACTGAGACAACCGGCGCGCATTCAGTCGCTCCATAGCCCTGCATGACCCGGAAGCCCATATTCTCCCAGCGCCTGGCCAGTTTCGGCGGCAGGTAAGCCCCGCCACTCACAAAGAAACGGAAATGCCCCCCGAAGCGCTTATGTACCGAATTGAACGGCAGGCGCCGCAGCCGGAATGGGAGATATGGCGCAACACGGTGAAGCATCTCCCACTGCTTTTCGCGTTTTTGCCTGCGCACCTCGCGTTCGATGCCATTCATAAAAAGCTGTAGCGCCTGTGGCACTAACACCATGCAGGTCACATGTTGTGTCGCAAGCAATTTCAAGAGTCTATCGGGAGCCAGAGTGCGGGCATAAACAACGCTGGCGCCGGTATAAAAAATGGCTACTTCGATGGTCAATTCGAACATATGACTCAGGGGCAGAAGCGAGAGCGCGCGATCATCGTTGCGAATGCGAACGACTGAGACGGCGGCTATAGCGTTGCTCGCAATGTTATTGTGGCTCAACATCACCCCCTTGGGCTGGCCGGTAGTACCAGAGGTAAAAACTAATTCCGCCAGATCGTGGCCGGTAACGACCGGAAGCTGTGATGGGTCAAATAGCCCTGATGGTAAAGCATCGATATCGATGAGCGGTGGCCCGGGTTGTGGTAGTTTCTCGTAATCTTTTTGCGAAGTGATCAGAAATTTTGCCCCGGTCACATCCGCAATCTTCGCCAAAAACTCCGGCCTTGAATTAACATCGAGAGGAACGATTACAGCACCGGTGAGGAGCGCCCCAAGATAACTAATCATCCAATTGATGCGACTGGGAGCCCAGAGAAGCAGGCGATCACCTTTCTGTAGATGTTGCTCCTGCAGGTAGCCGCAAAAATCGTGGATTTTCTGTTGCAGCATGCCATAGGTGAGGCAAACGATCTCGTCGTCTTGAACTGGTTCGAGTAATGCCGGTCGATTAGCATAACGCGTTGCAGTATTTGCGAAAAGTTCATTAATGGTAGTCTCCATATGTCCCCTCTTTCTGCCGGATGCAATGCTCTTCGTTCTATAAGGAAAAGGCGTTCAAGCCACTGGTTGATATAGCAGGCTCATTATAAAGGATAGAGAGACGTTTTGCCAGTGAGAGGTATTTCTTCGCTTTTAGCATTGGTAATAGTACTGTGTTCTCAATTTGCTATGTAGAGGTATAATAAACATAGAGCAGTATGCGCACCTGATCTTTTACTGCCGGGTTTGTGCGCGGGTGTAAAGCTGTTTTTACTACAATTTTCAAAGTAAATAATTAAATATTTTTTATTAAAAAACTCGTAAATATCAGTTTACTTCCCTCTCAATCTCACAACTTGACTGACAAGCAGCAAAAATAAGAGATAGAAGACTAGTGATCACCAGGAAGAATTTCTAGTGCAGAAATTATAAGATTCCTTCAAAAGCATATTGACATCCATACCGGTATATGTTAACATAAGTTCATAAGATGGTGTACTGGGGAGCTCTTAATCTCTAACTTCAAGTTACAGATTCCCTTTCAAAAAGGAATACCGGAAATGATGTATAAAGAATAGGGGCATTCCCCGAATCAGGCAATCCATCTCACAAAAATAGGGTAATTCCCCCCACACTCTAAGAAAGGAACACGAACAAATCATGGCTACAATCGAAGCGGCAAATGTCGGGAAAGCCGTGGCCGCTCGAGTAGGGACCAATATCCGCGAGGTGCGAACCAAGCTCGGCCTTACTCAAGCGCAACTGGCTGCTCCCGAATTTTCCATTTCTTACATCTCAGCTATTGAGCGCGGAAAGATCCGGCCATCGCTCAAGGCACTTTCCATCCTTGCAAAGAGGCTTGATGTACCGTTAACCTTTTTGTTAGAAGGATCCCCTGCTGGTGCTGCCGAGGCGCGTGCTGTCGGCTATTCTCCGGCGGACTCCGGGCCAGATCAAAGAATCGATGTGGATCTCTTGCAGGCCAGTGTACTGGTTCACCAGCACCTGTACCAGCAAGCTGCGGAAATATTGGCGCCAATTCAGCCAGAACGTATTACGACCGACCAGGTGTATCGACTGTACCTGCTGCGAGGGCAAATCCATTTAGGCTTGAATGAGAATCAAGAAGCTGTCGTGGATTTACGCGCGGCGGTCACGCAAGGAGAAGGCCTTAACGATATCGAATATATCGAAAGGGCGCGCAATCTCCTGGGCAGGGCCTACTTCCTGCTGTATAACTATACCCTGGCTATGGAAAATCACTTGCGCTGCAATAGTGCCATCGAAAGCGGCCACATTACAGATCCAATTTTTGCTCTTGATGTCTATAGTAATCTTGCCAATGATTATTTCCGGCATGGAGATCTCGAGAAAGCCGTCAGCTTTTATCACAAGGCGTTAGAGACCCTCGAGGGCATGAACCGGGATAGTAAGAGCTTTGCGCAAAAGTACATGGAGGTTGGGCAGCACTATAAGTCCGTTGGCAAACTCTCAATGGCCCACGATTATATGATGAAGAGCCTGGCGATTTATGAGATGCGCGATGAGCAGCGGCTCGTCGGCCTGACCCATCAACGCCTCGGCAAGACACTCGAGCGCCAGAATAACCTGGATGCGGCAGAAAAGGAATATCGAGAAGCCATCGATATCGAGCAGGAACTCGACGATGATGTCTCGGCTTCCATTTGCCACACCAGCCTGGCCGAACTCTTGTTGAAGCGCGGGCAAACAGCAGAGGCCGAGAACGAAGCTCAGGAAGCGCTCGACTTCGCGAGGAAGAGCGGGGATGCTCAGACCCAGGGTCAGGCCCTTATCGCTCTGGCGCAGATCCGGCACGCTGCTAACGACTACGCCGGTGCGGATCAGCTCTTCACACAAGCGCTGGACCTGCTCGATTCATCGAATGCGCATGAGATTGCCGCGGGAGCCTACTTCCGCTATGCCAACTTGTTGGAACAGCGCGGAGAGGTGCAGCGCAGTTTGAGTGCGATCAAGAAGGCCTATGAACACCAGCGTCAGGGCAATCGCGGCGACCTGGAATAAATAAATGCAGCGCCGAGAACACATCGGGTAGGGAAATATCCTTGTCAGCCGGTGTGAGATTGCCGCAAGATAGCTTACGACGCAAGGCGACCATCGCAAAAAAGTAAGGTGATCGCCAAGCAGAAGGCAAAAACACATAAGCCCCTTCCTGTCGAAAATACAGGACGTTATAACGTATAATAGAGTGGTAGGGGCTTATGTGTTTTTGCCTTTCATTTTTAGAGATTTTGTATGCAAAACATGTAAAATACCTTCAAATTTTGCAAGATCCTGGCTTCTGGGAGGGTTTCGCGAATGCTATTCTCTGCTCACAATCTTCGTTATCATATAGAAGATTGTTATTCATCCTTTTGTAGTTTCTTACAGCGGCGCGCAAAGTTCTATTTACGGCAATTAGCGCATGACTCCATGGAAGTAGATGAGGTCGTTGATCATATTATCGAGCAACTTACTCGTCTTGGCCTGATAGGCGCCAGGGATAATGAGCCTCCAACTCTACTCGAGCAATTGACCGATGCCCAGTTTCTCGCCTTTCTTAACCGGAGTATCAAGAATAAAGCGATTGATCGATTGCGCAAGAAGCGCTTGCAGATAAGTCCGGCTGCGGACCTCGAGAGCTATGGAGAAGTGGAGGAAGAAAAAGACCCGTTCGAGGATAAAGTAGAAACGGCCTGGAGCAAGCCTCCATTCGCAACGCCTGAAGAAGCGGCACTCGAGGCGGCAAAAAATACGCTCTTGTTCGTTCTCCTTAAGGAGTGCATCAGGTTATTAGGGAATGCGCCGCATCAATTGCTGGCCCTGGAGCAGGAATTTGAGGAGCTGGGCGTGGAAGAACTGGTTCAGTTCATGCATAAAGAGTTCGATGCACAACTTACCAATGTAGAACCGGACCATATGAGCCAGCATAAGGACCATGCGCACAAGAAGTTAAGGATTTGTTTGCAAGGCAGCAGTAACAATTTGAGAGTTCTCGTTGCCTTACGTTTATCACAATATGCGCAACGTGTCACCAAAACAGGTGAAATATCAGTTTCGATCCGGCAACTTATGAAGGATACACAAGGAAAACAAGATTTGTCTGACCAGGAAGTCAAGCGCGCCCTGGAGTACCTGGTCTCCAGGGGATTGCTGAATTGGCAAGGCGAAGAAATAGTGCGCTTTTCCTCTGCCCAGGCAAAGCGTATAGCGCGCTACTATGAAAAAGATGACGAGCAATAGCAACCCTGGAGGAAAACCTATGGCTGAAAAAAATGGATTCGATAATATACAGCTTGCACAATGGCTACAACAAGTATTAGCGACACCACCGGGGCAGGTGCAAACACAGATTGATTCTTTACGTGATGAAGGGGAGCTTGCAGGGAATTATCATCCTCAATTCTATACGCAATTACCAAATTTTGCGATGGCTCTATTGAAAAATGAACCCTATGTAATCTTGCGTTATGCTCCTCTCATATATCATTTAATAGGGTGTCGAACCTGTCATACTGCATACCTGGAAATCTATGATGCAATGAAAGCAGCTATCCAGCCGGATATACCGGCTATTGAGGTGGAAGAGGATGAGCAAATGCATTCCATGGTCAATGTTCCTGTACGCATGGTGGAATTGCTGTGCGAATTGCTGATCGACCAGGCCGGTGCTTTACTCAGGCAGGGGCGCCACGAACATACAGATAACGATGTGCGGGCGCGCGCACTCTTGCAACAGGCTATCTACATCAGCCTGCATATCAAGCAGAATAATATGCGGCAACATGCCCTGCGGAACCTGGTGGAAGTCGCTTCGTTGGCAGATACTACTCCCGATCCCATCGAACAGAATCCTGCTGCGCATTCCTATGCATCCCTGGTAGGAAGTGGAAATGGCTCGCGCAACGCAAGAGCCTGGCGAGGCGTGCATACCTTAGAGCGACCCGATAGCCAGCAGGTCATCTACCTTCAATCGGGCAGGCTCTCAGGTGCGATTACCCAGCATGAAGACACGCTGGAGCTGCATCTTGTAGACCTGGATAAGGAGTTGCGCGGGCGTTACATTACCATCTCTGTGCTGCTTGGAACGCTGCTCGAACCGGTTCGCTGGCTCGGCGGAAATCCACGCGCTATTCGCAGCCAATCTCCTGTCGCCGCGGATGGTTCGCTAACAACCTCTCTTGGCAAGACCGAACTGCACCTGGGTAAGGCGGAAGATCGTTACCTGCTGGAAACGCTGTTCAAAAAACTGGATGTCAGGCCTGCTGACTAATGCGGCTCAAATTCAACGGTACCGCTTTTGCCCCCGCTTTTGCGCGCCACATAGGCTTGTTCGAGCGTAATCGTTGTATCCACACCTTTACACATATCGTAGATCGTTAATGCGGCGACGGTTGCCGCCGTCAGTGCCTCGACATCTACGCCGGTCTTATAGGTCGTGCGGGTGCGCGCTTCGATATGTATCAATCCCCTGGTGCTGTCAAGCCTAAAGTGCAGCTCGATATGCGTCATGGGCAGAGGGTGACAAAGTGGGATGAGCTGGGGCGTTTGCTTGGCAGCCATAATTCCCGCGATCTTCGCTACTTCCAGCACGCTGCCCTTAGAAACCTGGTTGTGTTCGATCAGGCGCAGCGTTTGCGGTGCCATACGCACGCGCGCTTTTGCCACGGCTTCACGCATCGTTTCCGCGCGTTCCGTAACATCGACCATAAAAATATTACCGCTCTCATCCAGGTGCGTCAGCTGCTCCGCGGGTTTTTCAGGTTGATTCGTTGATTGAGATGGCATAAGTACATCGGCCTTTCATGAAGGACAGCATTTTTCTCTTTGCTTATCAAAAATCATTTATGGCAGTATATCATAGCTGATGAAAAATCCGTTGCCAGCCTAAAAGCTCCTGGTGATTGCCCAGCAGTCCCCAGGACAGGAGAGTTCACGTGAGTTCAGGAGCGCGCGTGAGATTCTTCGCTGCGCTCAGAATGACATACCTTGAGCATGTCATTCTGAGCGCAGCGAAGAATCTCTACTCACCTTCCAGGGAATCGCCCGCAAAGCACGAGGGGATAGATGCCCGGCGATGCGTTCCAGGTATCCATCCCCTCGTGCTTTGCGCAGCTCGAATTCCTATTCTGAGGTGTAAACCTGCATGCGCCGGCGAGCGGCGAAAGCCTGTTTCATATAATTGAAAGCCTCGTTCATTTTGCCATGTTCCTCTAAAAGTTGCGCATACATGGCGCATCCATCGGCCAGTTCCTCAAGAGCTTTCAACTGCTCCAGCATCTGAAGCGCAGCTACGAAGTGTCCATCACCTGTTTCGGACGCTTTCTGCGCATAGGCAATCTTGCCCAGCGTCATAAGCGCTTCGGCCTTCATCATCGTATCTTCGTACTGAGATGCCAGGACCAGGGCCTTTTCCGCCTGTTCCTGTGCCTCTGCAAGCTGATCGTTCTCAAGGAGCCATTGCGCGTACTGGCCGGTGACAGTCGCCAGAACCAGTTGATCTTGCATCGCCTCCACCTGCGCCAGTGTTTTCTCAAGGTATGCAAGAGCGCTTTGCCGGTTGCCACGCAGCATCGCTCGTCCAAGGTAGTAATAGAGGCCGCTCTTGAGTGATTGACTATATTCCTCTGAAGAGACCTGCATCAATTTGTACCCATAGAGCGTGGCCTGCTGGTAATCCTCTATTTCTTTATAATGTTGGAACAAATGCAAATAGAGTGATCGCAGTTGATCGGGATGAGAAACCGCCTCAGTCAGTGTCAGAGCGCGCTGGAACATTTCAATCGCTTGCTGAAACCTGCTCAAATACGTATAATGCAGACCCATATTCATATACACTTGCGCCATTAAAAAGGGATTCAAGGGCTGCATGTTTTCAAGCATGTCAAGGCTCTGCTGGTGCGCCTGCAGTCCTTGCGCGTAATTGTGCATCGCGGCATAGACATTCCCTAATAAGTTGAGGATTTGCAACCCCATATGATCGTTTGGATCTTTGATAAGATGCAGCGCCTCGGAAAGAGCGCTTTCCCCTTCCTGGAATTGAGATGCGATGGAGTAGGCCCAACCAAGGAGATAATGCAACTGTATCTCTTGACGCACAGTCAGCTCCCTGGATGTCAGTTTGCGTAGTTGAGCGATAGCGCTCTGTGCGGCACCTTGCCAGATAGCGATTTGCGCCTCAAGCAACTGAATTTCAATATCTGCCGCGTTTCGCGTTGCCTCATTTGCCGCGGCCTCCGCGTGTGAATTATTTGATGAAGCATCCGGTAGGAAATCGGCTGAGGAGAGACCGAGGCGATTTGCCAGGATCTCTAAAGCCCGCAGCGACGGGTGAATCTGGCCCCGTTCTATAGCAGAGATGTAACTGACTGAGAAATCAGGTTGAGCGAGGTGGCTTTGGGTATACTTCTTAGCTATGCGCGCAGCACGGATTTTGGCCCCGACCGATTGACCAATGTTTTGCTGCGATGGATCATATGGCATAATGCCCTCCTACATAATCGCCAAATTTTTTTGCGAAGGGGAAATCAATAAATAACAAAATGGCTTACCATGCTTATTGTAAAATACATCCTTGCTTCTGTCAAGTCTAAACGGAATAGAATTTATCAACAAACAGGATGACTCATACATACTATCAAATTAGACGAAAATTAGTAAAAGTTATTGTTTGATAGCATGCTATCGCCTTTAAAATGAAAAAGAAATACACCTCAACTGTTTGCATCCTGGAAAAACTCTTTTCATCGAGCAACCTGGACGAACTTCCTATTAGGGGTCAGGAACGCTATGGTTTTCCCGGATTATTCGTTCCTAGTCTCAAAGGATAACTCAGTATCAGCGTTTGATTGCTGTATCCTGCTTTATTCCTGATGAAGCTCAACAATGGAAAGCCATGAATCTAAAATTGCAACGTATTGCAGCAGAAAAGAGATGGTATTTCGTTTCATTTGTGCTGCTGCTGCTTTTCTTGCTGTATACCGCCATTTTCGCGAGCGGTATCTTCACAAATTTGACATTGAGCGCCGACCAATGGCTCTTACACCGGCCCCTTACCGGTGCTGATTGTGTGTTTCGCCAGTGGAAGCTGTTAGGAGACCTCCCTTTTAGCTCCTTTCTTACTGTGGTATTGGGTATTGTATGCCTGTGGTTGCGATATCGCAAACGCGTACTACTCTATATAGTACTTTTACTTGTGTTGGGTCTGGGCGTCGAGTTTGTGGGCAAGCAAGTATTTTCGCAGCCGGTTCCAGATTCTCTCGGTTACGGCATGAATGTTCTGGCATGTCCGCAGGAGCTGCGCCAACCCCGTTCGGTACGGCTGATGATTATGCTGGGTATGTGGTGGGATGCGCGCCCCGCTTCGGCGAGAGCGATTCGTAAAGAACAATATAGCGCAACGACTCCCTTTTCGCTAGCCGATACGACTCCCGATAATGGCTATCCCAGCGGTCACGCCATACGTTGGAGCTTTCTTGGCATCGTAGCCGGTTGGCTCTGTTGGAGACACGTAAGGCGCCGGTTCCTGCGCGGGCTGTTGATGGCAATCGCATTTGCTATTGCTGTCGCAGGTGGACTGATCATGTTCTATATTGGCCTGCATCTTCTGACCGATGTCATTGCCGGTTACCTGTTTGGGGCAAGCCTGGCATGCTGCGCCATTGCCCTCTTACTGCGCAATGAGAAGAAGAGCAGATTTGTGTGACCCATATTGCTTGCCAAACGCTGTTAACAATAGTACACTTTTCGCTGGCAGTAATGTTTTTTACGTTTCCACCACAAGTAGGGGTGGGGAGCTTGCTCCGCCCTGGGCCTCATCGATGGTGGAATCTGTTTTTATCGCAGACAAGGATAGCGCAGTGTATATAGGGAGAAGCATACGCAGACTCACGTATCTGTTTATCATACTATTTGTCTTGCTGAGTGTTGGCCTGGTTTACTGGCAGGTATGGGCCGCGCCGGCGGTGACAGCAAATACTTATAGTACCTTTACCCGTCATTGTCTCGGTGATAGCGCGCCCAAGAGAGGGCGTATCCTTGACCGTAATGGCGTCGTGCTGGCATATTCGATACCCAGCACCAATCCCGCCCTCTGCGGTTACCAGCGCGTTTACACCGATCCTTCCCTGGCGGGACTGATCGGCTATTATATCAGTCCTTTGTTTGGCTCGACGGGCATTGAACACCAGTACAATGCCTATTTGAACGGCACAGTAGGCATTACCGGCCTCAATAATACCTTGAACGGCACATTACACCGGCCTCCTATCGGCGATGACATTTACCTTACCATTGATGATCGCATCCAGCGCGCGGCCAATGACTTCTTTGATAAGTACGCCGCCACACCAGATGGTCAGTTTGTATTTCCCTCTGATCGTGGTTCCATCGTTGTTATGGACCCTCACACGGGCGAAGTACTGGCGATGGTGAGCCGGCCCGGATTCGATCCTAATAAAGTTGCTTCTCTCGCCCTGGTCAACCCTGATCAACCCCAGAGCGCCTCGAATCCGACGTACATTGACTCGCTTATCAAGCTCGATCAGAGGCATGACAAGGAAGACCCATTGCCAGAGCGTCCCCTTGACTACCGCTATGTGCCCGGCTCGACCTATAAAACCATGACACTCGTGGCGGGACTTGATTCTGGCAACTGGCAGTTGAATAATCAGTTCGGCAAGCAGAACGCGCTAGGTCCGGTGGTGATAGGTCCGCCAAATGGTACAACAACTGCCAGCTGCACAAATTGCGCCAGCCCCGTGCAATATGGGCAGCAGAGCTGTATTGTGCTTCCTCCCAAGAACTGTGGAGATGGGCAGGAGACATTTGGCATTAACGGTGTTGGAAATAACATCCAGACCTTCACCTTCCATTTCCCGGTGGATGTCGAGTATGGCTTTTCGCATTCGGATAATATCATCTATGCTCAGATAGGCGCGCAAATAGGCGCGGCCACCTGGCTCAAATATAACCAGGCCTTTTATGTTGGCCAGTCGCCGCCTTTTGATCTACCGGTAACGCCAAGTTCGGTTTTGCCTGCGGGCGCGACTACGCTCAGTGTTTCCCGGCTTGCCGAGAACGCCTTCGGGCAGGGTGTGGATCTCGTCACGCCATTCCAGATGTCGCTATTGGATAACGCCGTAGCGAATAATGGCGATTTGATGCGACCCTGGCTGGTGATGAAAGTTACTGACCCAACAAATTCTGCTGTCGTGCAATCATTTGGCCCGCAGGACCTGGGTTCCAAGATGAAGGCAAGCACAGCAACGCAGGTGCGCCAGGCGATGTTGGGCGTGGTGCGTTGCGGTTCGGGGCGGTTCGGCGATCCCCCTTCTCCTCTCAACCCTGAAATGTGGACCTCGCCTTACGCCATTATCGCCAAGACCGGCACAGGCGAAGTTGGCGGGGGGCTGGGAGCCGAAAGCTGGGTAATCAGCCAGGCGCCATACCAGAATCCAAAGCTGACAATTGTCTCCATGAAGGAAAATGCCGGTGAAGGTGGCCTGGTGAATGGGCCAATTATTAAGCAGTTGTACAATTACATCTTTCAGAATATTCCCCAGTACAAGTTAGCGCCCGTGGAGTCAACTGATCCCGGCCAATTGCAGGCTCAGGATAACCAGTATTGCGCGCAAACAGGACTGCTGCAATGAGAGATGTTGTACAACCGGATTATAGGTCGTTCTCGGCTACCGTCGCGTCAGGCCTTTCTTCTTTATTGCTGTTCTCTTGCTGTATGATCGTCCAACAACTGTCACAGTAGCCCGCCGCTACCAGGTCGAGCGTTAAGTTATGGAAGTGGTATTGGTCTTGCAATTGTTCGTTGAGATTGCCGAGCAGGGTATCGTCCAGGTGGAGCATTGAACGGCAGCGGCGGCAGACCAGGTGATGGTGCGCCTTCCCCTCTGCGATCTCGTAGCGGGGTTGCTGGCCGGGCAGGTGATTTTCGCGCACAAGGCCGAGTTCCCGCAGCAATTCCAGCGTGCGATAGATCGTGGACAGGCTGACGTAAGGATTGCGCTTCTGCACGCGTTCCAGAATCTGGTCGATGCTCAGGTGTTCATCGGCCTCTTGAATGACGCTCAATATCATATAGCGCTGAGGCGTCAGGCGATAGCCGCGCTTGCGCAGTGTTTCGTTGCTTGAATTTCCGTAATGATGCATCCTCTAATCTCGTTCCTTCGTTGGAAGAATGGTGTGTTCATATCGTAGCATCGCTTTGTATTGGCGTCAACATATAGGAAAGATTGTTCACGTATACGACAACTTCTCACCTGCGCGTTGATTCTTCTTAAGGGGGTTGTCCCGATAAGCGTGTGATCGGAGGGCTGTTGGGGTTGAAGGGCAGTCGCCCTGGTGAGGATACCGATTCGCTGCTATACTACTGTATACAAAACGCGATAGTTTTGCCTTGAGAGGATAGGAGACTATGGTACGCTGGGAGCATCGTTACCTTTTGGGTACGATGGTGTTTACGATTGCAGGCGATGTTGTGCGTGACTTTGATGAAGAATATGAGGCATGGAGCTGGCTGGAGCAGGAGGGTTGGGGCCTGGTAGCCATCGAGCCGCCAGACCCTGTACGTCCCGGCGCCTGTAAATACTACTTCAAGCGGCAGAATTTGCAGGTATCTACGCGCGTGACCGGGTCTCAAGCCATACCAACCTATGAACAGAGGGGCAGGAAATAAATGGTCGTTCCGGGCTTCTGGCGCTCGCAGCTCGATCCTGAGCGCGTGATGAATGTCCAGGTGACGCACTGGCACAAAGATGAGCAGGAGCAGCGCGAAGAATATCTGACGGTTGAAGAGCCTTTCGAAATACGTATCGCCGGTCGCAGCCTGGCCGTGATTATGCGCACACCTGGACACGACTTTGATTTGGCGATGGGGTTTCTCCTGACGGAGAGCGTCATTGCAAGCGCCAGTGAAGTACTCGCAATTGAAGGCGCGACCGATGCAGATGGCTTGCCGCTGGCAAATGTGGTCAATGTAACGCTGCGCAAGAGCGAGCAGCCAGAGGCCCTGGTACCCAGGCAGGCGACTTTCGAGCGCCATTTTACGGTCTCGGCAAGCTGTGGTCTCTGTGGAAAAAACAGCATCGATGATTTAATGCTTGCGCTACCACCGCTCGAGTTGGGCGATGTACGCTTTTCAGCCGCAGGCATCTACGATTTGCCGGCAAAATTGCGCGCGGGCCAATCGGTGTTCAGTCATACCGGCGGCCTGCACGCGGCGGCCCTGTTTGCAGAGAATGGCGAATTGTACCTGCTGCGCGAAGATGTTGGCCGCCATAACGCTGTAGATAAGATTATCGGACACGGCCTGCGGCATGGTGATTTTCCCTATGACAGGCACCTGTTGCTGGTGAGTGGTCGCACCTCATTCGAGATTCTCCAGAAGGCTCTGCTGGCGCGTATACCCTGTGTTGCCGCCATTTCAGCTCCATCCAGCCTGGCGGTCGAACTGGCTAACCAGGCCGGAATCACGCTGATCGGCTTTTTACGGGGCCGGGAGATGAATGTGTATACGCATGCGGAGAGAATAGTAAAATGAATTGCGTCCAGTATATCGTTGCTGTATAATCCGCTCATGCAGAACGATACGATAGCCGCTATTGCCACGCCGCCCGGTATAGGGGGCATAGGCATCATCCGTGTGAGTGGCGCGGACGCATTTGATGTAGTATTGCCACTCTTACGCCGCCCAGGTGGAGGTACTGGCGTACCGCCATCGCACGTACTCACCTATGGTCATATTGTCAATCCTCAGACGCAAGAGATCCTTGATGAGGTGCTGGTCGCTTTCATGCATGCCCCTCGTACATACACGCGTGAGGATGTTGTCGAGATTTCGGGGCATGGCGGACCGCTGGTACTCCAGCGCATGCTGCGCCTGGTGCTGGCACAGGGGGCCCGCATGGCGAATCCTGGTGAGTTTACCTTGCGCGCCTTCCTCAATGGCAGGCTCGACCTCGCGCAGGCCGAGGCGGTGATGGACCTGATCAGTTCCCAGACCGAGGCCGGGCAGCGCCTGGCGATGCACCAACTGCGCGGGCGCGTCTCAGAACAGGTGCAGGATGCCCGCCACGCCTTGCTGGGGGTAATCGCACGCATCGAGGCCAGCATCGATTTTCCTGAAGAGGACGTGCCCACTCCCCAACCTGAAGAATTGCGACCGCTGATTGAAATAGCGCAACAGAAGG
This sequence comes from Ktedonobacteraceae bacterium, assembly GCA_035653615.1. Classification (NCBI taxonomy): domain Bacteria; kingdom Bacillati; phylum Chloroflexota; class Ktedonobacteria; order Ktedonobacterales; family Ktedonobacteraceae; species Ktedonobacteraceae bacterium. Next base: position 162,242 of record DASRBN010000027.1, read on the forward strand.
TGGATACCTTACTCGCTGGAGCAGAGCAGGGAAGGCTCTACCGGCAAGGACTGCGTACCGCGATTATTGGGCGGCCAAATGTGGGAAAATCCAGCCTCCTCAATGCCCTGCTGCGTACCGAGCGCGCCATCGTCACGCCCATTGCCGGAACGACTCGCGATACAGTTGAAGAGGTGGCGAATCTGCGCGGCATTCCACTTCATCTCATCGATACCGCCGGTATCACGCCCAGTGATGATCCTGTTGAGCAGATTGGCGTCCAGCGCAGTCGTGCGGCCGCTGAAAGCGCGGACGTTGTGCTGCTCGTGTTCGACGGTTCCGAGCGACTGAACGAACAGGATATGCAGGTTTCCGCGGAACTACATGCCATGGGATTTGGCACAAAGAACAGGCCGGTGATCGTAGTGGTGAATAAATCGGACCGGCCCCGGCAACTGCAAATCGACGAAGCGGGTAGCATGTGGCCGGAGGCGCCGTTCGTCTCCACGTCGACGCTCACCGGCGCGGGGCTTGACCGGCTCGAGGAGACGCTTGCCGACCTGGTATTGGGTGGGAAAGTCTTAAGCGGCGAAAGTTCGCTGATTACCAGCGCGCGCCACCAGGAAGCGCTGCGCAGGGCTGCTGAGCATCTACAAGCCTCACTGCTCCCACTCGAACAGCGATTGCCGCTCGATTTCGTCTCCATCGACCTGCGTGCCGCCTATGACGCGCTGGGAGAAGTGACTGGTGAGACGGCCAGCGAGGACCTCCTGGAAAGAATCTTCAGCGAATTTTGTATTGGAAAGTGAATGTTACCTTACCCACAGTTCTTTTCCTCCTCCATAGTTATGCAGCAGTCGAAAATGCTGCGCGACCCAGGCGCGGAAAGGGGCCGTTTGCCCTTCTCCTAAACGTCCGGTATAAAAGAGAATCGCGTGAACCTGGGGTTGAGAAGCCGCATTTTCAAGCTGGGCCAGGGTGAGATAGCCGCTCTCGATGCGCACCGTCGAGGTATCGACGAGGGACGGCGGGGTATTGCGATCTGCCAGCCCCGCGATGAACTGCGCATCTGTTATCACCAGTTGATCCGGGGTAATAGCATGCTGCAAATCTGCCGCGACACGTAATCCCTGTTGTGTTTGCTGGTCGGTAGCCACATACGCCACATTTCTGTAATACGCTCTATCTTGCCGGATCGCCAGCACAACCGTTATTCCTATCAAGATAAGTGCGGTCCATAGCAGGATATTTTCTATGGATGCCAGGAATCGATTCGCTCTTCTCTTTTCTGAAATGGTATGCCCGCTCCTTGTAAAGATGGTGTAATACCCGGCCAGGCTTTCCCAGGTCAGGCTATTGCCTATTCCTATCACTGCCAGTCCGAGCAAAGGAGGAATCAGCGCTATGAGATGGTGCTGGAAAAGTGGAACCTGGCGCCAGAGTATGTAAATCGTCGCAAGCAGCCAGGCAATTAATGGGAGAACGCGCCAATCCTTGCGTAAGAAAGAAGCCACAATGCCAAACAGCGCGGCCAGGCTCAACCACGAAATAAGGGCGCCTTTGATGAGGGAAAAATTGCCCCTCTGAGAGGATGCAAATGCTGTCGCGGCCTTCGTGTGGAAGGAAATCACGGTTGAGATCAGCGTTTGAGACGAATTCAGAAAAGGGACTACCAGCAGCAATGCTGTCACAATACATGCCAGGATACCGGCAGCGATTGGTACGAGCGGTATATTTCTGGCTCCCATTCGCCTCTGCAAACCTTGCCAGATGCGTGCCAGCATCAACAGTACAATAGGTACCAGGCAGGTGACACTCAATAATTTGCACATGATAGCCAGCGAGACGGTGACGCCTGTAAGCGCTGCCCAACACAGTCCCGCCATTCCCCCGGGCTGCTCCCACCACATATAGGCCAGTCCGACCGCGAGCAGCGAAAATGCCGTAGATGATGCCTCGGCCTGAATCGTCTGCGATTCTGCGAGATAGACCGGATTGACGATCAGCAGCAAAAGCCCTGTTACTGCGCCCAGGCGTCCTCCCAGGGCCTTCCCCAAAAGAAATGCTCCCAGCAGGCCGAAAAGGGATATCAGGGCGATGCCCAGGCGAGCTGACCAGAGGGTGTTGCCAAACAGAACGTAGCCAGGAAAGCTTGAAAGTAAAAAGAACGGTGGCTGCGAGTAAAAAATACTCTGATACAGGGCATGACCGGCGCTCATAGCACGCAAGGATTGCCAGTATACTCCCTCATCATAACCATCACGGTCGAATGGAACATCCAACTTATAGAGACGCATGAGAACAGCGGCAATGACGAGCGCTACAACCACTCCCCACATAAGAAGCGTTTGCCAGCGGAGCGTATCTGCCGCACGCACTTGATTATCTTTTGCCTCGTTTTCTATCGAACTTACCGGCATGCCTTTACCTCATTGTTGCCTGGCGGAATAATATCCTGTGTATGCCCTACAAAGTAGAACGTATCAAGAAACAAATTGGTATTAAACCGGAGTGAATTAAACTACGCGGATGTTCTATTCTTTGCGCTTTAACAACTTCAGGGGCGCGCGGGATCGAAAAAACAGAAAATACAATTTTGTAAATTTACAAAAAATGATCCCCAAAACCCCTTGACAACGGATTAGGAGCTATGGCATAATACCGTTGTCGCCGTAAAGACGGTAAGAACTTCGTAAGCGAACCCCTTAAAAGGATTTCCTGAAGAAAATTATAACCCAGGGCTGCGTTTCCCCTCGTGGGTATCGGATCCCTGGCATTCTGTATCTGTCTAAACCGGCGATTAAGAAGCAAGAGTACTTGCTTCGGGAAGTACCTTGACAATTGAAAAGTGGAAAGCAGAACAGCAACTGTTTGGCGTCTGAATACGAACGAACACAGAACCTTCCGAGCGCCGCAGTTTCTGTCAATTCGGCCCCGCTGTATGAGCGTACAGGTGGGGCAATCTGCGAACAGCCAAGTGCAACAACTTTAGTACAGCAACTTGGCCTGGATCGCAACTTGGCACTGGTTCATGTGCTCTCTCCTGCTTGGGAGGGAGTCACCATAGAGTACTGGATGGCGAGTT
>DASRBN010000028.1 GCA_035653615.1 Ktedonobacteraceae bacterium
GGAGCGTGGCTTCTTGCCAGTGGGGCAGATCAAGCTGGGCATGCACGTCTTGCGGGCCAATGGCACCTATGGGGTCGTGACGGGGTGGAAGAGTGTGCCGGGGGTCAGGGTGATGTATAATCTGGAGGTGGCCCAGGATCATACCTTTACGGTGGGGATGGGGCAGTGGGTGGTCCATAATACTTGTGGCCCTGGTGGCAGTGGACAAGGTTTTGCCACTCAGGATTTACGGGATGATCACTATGGTCGACATGGTGGAGGTTTCGGTTCCGAATATGGATACACGGATGCGGATGCATATGAACAAGGAGCCGAAATTTTTATGCGGGGCGGTTCGCCCAGCGGTACTTATGGTTCTACACTACAAAGGGTACGTGCAAATGGAGATATCAAGCGCTTTAATCCTATCACGGATGAGTTTGGTATCGCACGATCAGATGGAGTCATACGAACGTATTACATTCCAGAACCAGGTATTCATGGTTACGCGACAAATCTGGATTACTTCCTTTCTAGTTATTAGAAGCTAACAAGGAGAGTCGAGATGCACGATGGAAAATTAACGCAACAGGAAGCTATGATTATCCATCAGCTTCTTGCCAAGCATGGTATTACTCAGTACGAAGTGGTGGGAGCCGTTGAAGAAGGGAAAACATTACCCGGAAGTCGTGGGCCACGTGATATTGAATTGTTATCGGGAACAGTGGTAACATCCACAACTGCATATTCATTTTGGCTAGACTGGGTTGACGGAGACTATACTCTAGGTGAACAGAGCGGTGAGTGGAGGGAACTCGCTCCTGGCAACATAGCCAGTGATTTTGAGATCAGAGCAGCACAACAGCGACTTCGGGAAAAAGGGGCATCCACACTCTAAGCTGGACGGTGTATATTATGAAGGAGAGAAGACGACGTGGCAACAAATTCGCTTGCCCTTGCTGTGGCTTTCTTAACCTTGGAGGAACGGTCGCCCAGTACGTATGACATGTGTCCGATCTGTTTCTGGGAAGATGGTCTTGTTCAGTTCAGGGATCCAACCTCCTGCTGTGGAACAAATGGTGTGAGTTTCGCAGAGGCACGTGAGAACTTTGAAAGCATCGGATTCTTGTTACCCAGGCGAGTATGGGAACGTCCAAGACCATTCTCACTTCAGGACCTTGAAGACGCTGGGCGAGAATGGACAGATTGAGTGGCGGCTCAGTTTCCCAGCGTCTGGAATAGGAAGTTACCGCTACGCCACCAGCCAGAATCTGGGTCCGTATATCCCACCGTGGAATGCTGAGCAGCAAAGCAACGAGTACTCTTAATTTTAATTTTATCGTGTTTACCCGGTGATCGTCACCATTAAAGGAGCCGCCGCCGCTTTTTGCCCCTTTTGATCGACAGCGGATACCGTCAGTGTTGCTGTGGTGCCGCCGGATATGGCATTGGAGAGCTGCACCTGCCAGGAGAAATTCGCGTAACCGCTGCTATCGCTTATTTGCTGCATGATCACGTCTTTCACTGAGGCGGAGTTGTAGCTGATATGAAGCAGCACGCTGACGCCTGGTTCGCTCGTTGAGACTGCTATATTGACCTGGCTATTATTATGCACCTGAGCGGGTGGATTCATGATTTGTATGGTCAGAGGCGAATTATTCTGGGAGCCTGGTTGACTTGTGGGAGTGGCCGGAGCCGTAGGGCTTGCGGGGTTCGTAGGATTGGAAACAGGTGTTGAGCCAGGGGATGTGGTCGAAGTCTGACCCGGCGTCGAAGGTTTTTGTGACGGTGTCGTACCTGGATCGCCCACCGGATTTGATGTGCGAGCAATCTTTGGTTGCGCAGTGCGTGACGATGTTGACCGTTTTGGGGTCGAAACCATGGCTGAAATGCCAATCCCTGTGATGCTCGCCGCGGCAATGCCGGCCAGCCCAACCAGGATCGAACGTCTCGTAATGTGCCTGCTGGTTTCCTTCTTCTGCACTACTATCTCAGGAAGAGGAGTATGCGGTACGTAGAGGCCTGATTGATCGCGTCCCACCTGTGTGTAGGGATCATGCTCAACGCTTGTGGAGCGCATCTCAATGGCCTCGCGTTCCTGTGTGGTACTCTCAAAATCGTCCACCAACCTGACGAGCGGTGGATTCGATGAGGCGCAGGCAGTGTAGGAACTCGATTGATTGCACTCTTCCGCAGTGCAGGGGCCTGGTTGATCGCGCGTCCCCGCTTCATCAGAAGCGGCAGGTAAGATGCTGACGAGCGAGGAGTCGGTAATGATAGCTGGCTCCTCGTAATAATACATGGATGTACCGGCAAGTTCCGGCATGAATAATGAGAAAGGCTGCGGGACAAGATAGAGATCAGGCATAAAGGCGAGTGAGTCTGGGGTATCAAGCTGCTCCACATAGAGCGTACCGGCGCTGGCCGGGAAAATCTGATCCGCGGCAGGGATTGCTTGGATATCTAAGGCAGCATCGCAAGCCGCTTCAAAGGCAGTGGCGCAGTCCTGTACCGTCGGGAAGCGCTCAGATGGATTTTTGGCAAGCGCTTTCAGCACAACCTGTTCAATCGCGGGGGGAATAGACGGCACTTTTTCTGAAAGTGGCGCGGGTAGGCAATCGATGTGTTGTCGCGCTATTTCCTGGTCAGTGCCGTTGAAAGGCCGGTTGCCCGTGAGCCATTCATACATGACGATTCCCAGGGCGTACTGGTCGCTGGCCGCGCTTGCCAGACCTTGCAACTGCTCTGGCGCCATATAGGCCGCCGTGCCCGCTTTCATCTGAACATATGGGCGTCTGGCGCTTTGCGCTATTATCGCCAGGCCAAAATCGCTCAGCAGGAGATGACCGTCAATCCCCAGCAGCAGGTTTTCGGGCTTGATATCGCGATGCACGAGATTTCTCTCATGCGCATATTGCAATGCAGCGGCCACCTGGCGCACATAGGAGAGAATAGCTGGCGCGGATAGTATGGTTCCCTGCGGGTAGCGCTGGCGCAATGAGCCATGAGGAGCATAGCTCATGACAATATAGGGGGTGTGATGATCGACGCCGAATTCGAGGACTTTTACAATATTGGGATGGTCTAAGCCGGCGGTAACGCTCGCCTCGCGCAAGAAATTTTCCTGTGCCTCGCCTAATAGCTGGATACGCAGCACTTTGATGGCAGCAAGGGTTTTGAGCGTAATATGCTCACCCAGATAGACATCAGCAAATCCGCCATGCCCCAGTAAATAGCGCAGGCGATAGTTGCCCAGATACTGCCTGACAAGCTCTGCCATCGCTTAACCTCTTTGTTGAGTCGATCGTTTTTCAATCCCATTTCAAGCGCCATGACACCGCGGTGTCAGAGAGGAGCATAGAAAGACGCTTCTAGCCCATCCATATGAGCTATTTCCATAGGAATCCCTGCCGGGTCGAGCCATCATGGGCGTTCGCCCCGCTGCCAACAAGCAAAGGATACTCCTTCAATCTGAAAAGGTCAAGCGTAATAGTACTGCTAGCAGGCGGTTCAGTCACCTAAACTTTTTCGCGAACTCTCCGATAGTAACGGTGAAAGTAGATAAGTTATCTAAAGGAGAGACATACATGAGCCTCAAAGAGATCGTCAGCCACATTGGTCCCATTGCCGGCCTTGCAACTGTAGCCGCCGGTGCCGCGGGCGCCTCAACCTTTGCCTATATTCGTAACAAACGCGCTAAAAGTGATGTTGTGCCGGAAACTTCCACAGCCCAATTAGAGCAGGAGAGCGAAATAAATCAGGCGCTCAAAAAGAAACCCAAAACTGCCGCCGATTATGGCAAGCGCGGCAATGCCTACTACCGGCTGCGTGAGTACGAGAAAGCGCTTCAAGACTTCGATAGCATGATTCGCCTGAACTCTGAAGAGCCCGCTGCTTATTGCCAGCGGGCCATCACCTATGCGGCCCGCCAGGAGTTCAACGAGGCGTTCCATGACTTAGACCAGGCCATCGCGCTCGACCCAGACTATGTACCGGCCTACTACAATCGCGGCGAATTGCGCCGCCTGCAACACGATTACCGGCAGGCGCTCGAAGATTTGAATCGCGCGCTCGAACTTGATTCCAACCATGCCATTGCCTGCTACAGTCGCGGCCTTACCCACTATGCGCTCGGTGACTATCAGCAGGCGATCTCCGACTTCGACCGCGCCCTGGCTATCGATCCCAACTATATACAGGCGCTCATCGCCCGGGGTCTCAGCTATTCCGCGCGCAAGGATTATGCGCGCGCCATACAGGACTTCGACCAGGCGCTGGCGCTCGATCTCCAACGGGCCGAAATCTGCGGCGTTCATGCCGTCCGTGGTCAGGCTTACGCCGCGCTCAAGCAACGCGAGCAGGCCATCCAGGACCTTGACCGCGCCCTGGTGCTAAATCCTGAGAATGCCCTGATCTATGCCAGCCGCGGCAATGTGTACTTTGAACTCAAAGAGTATGCGCGTGCCATCCAGGATTTCAACTGCGCCCTGGCCCTGGATGCCGGCATGGGCAACATTTATTACAATCGCGGCTTCGCCTATTATTGTCTCAAAGACTACCAGAGCGCCATCGCGAGTCTCGACCAGGCCCTGGCCTTGAACCCGGACGATGCGCAGGCCTACAACAATCGCGGCGTCGCCTACTTCGACCTCAAAGACTACACGCGTGCTATCCAGGATTTCGACGCGGCCCTCGCCCTGCACCCCAACGATACCTCCGCACGCTATAATCGCGCTACCGCCCATCTCTGGCAAAACCACATTGAGCGCGCGCGCGATGACTTTGCTCGCACCTGGGAACTGGACGAATCGGACATCGAGGCCGGATGGATGGCCGCGTGGTGCAGCATGTGCCAGGACTTCGATAGAACGGCGATGATAGAACGCCTGGAAATGGTCGCCGCCATCGCGCCGGAGCATTACCTGGCGTTCGCCAGCAGGGCCGTCGTCTTTTACCTGCGCAAACAGTATAGCAAGGCCCTGGCGGAAGTAGACCAGGCCCTCACCCTTGAGCCGGATGAATGGGACGCCTGCTTCTGGAAGAGCATGATCTGCGCCGCGCTGAAGCGGGATGATGATGCAGTGGCAGCGCTCGACCAGGCGCTGGCCAACGGCTTACCGCCGGTGCTACTGGCTCCCCTGCACTGGCTGGAGCACCCGCGCCCGGATTTCTACCGGAAACATGCTATACCGGTGCTGGTTCGCAATGATCAGCCATTGATCCAGCCACGAGAAATGATAAGCTGAGGATATAAGCTTTATCAGGGCAAGCATAAGGATATGGGCAGCCAATTCCTTTCCTGATGTATAATCCAGGACATACAGGGAAAATCATTGCAAGGAGGCTTGCTTGCTTAAACGTAAACGTCCACAGGAAGAAATCTTCGCCTCGTTCAACTGGTGGGACAAAAGCTGCTTTCTCAACCAGATGACCGGCGACCGTTGCGATTACATCGAGTCGTGCATCACGCGCGTTTTCGGGAAGGGCGCGCTCGCGCAGCAGGAGATACTGGAGATAGGTTCAGGTGGTGGTCTGATTTGCGAGCAACTCGCGCGGCGCCAGGTTGTCGCAGTCGGCATAGAGCCTTCCAGAGGCGCATTGGAGACGGCGCGCGCCCATGCCATTCAGAGCGGCCTGGGCCAGAATATTTACTACCAGCAGGGCTTTGCCGAATCGCTGCCCTATGCCGGCGGCAGTTTCTCGGTCATCGTCTGCCTCGACGTGCTGGAACATGTACAGAATCTGCCACAAACGATCAAGGAGATTGCTCGCGTCCTCGCGCCGGGCGGCGTCTTCGTCTTCGACACCATCAACCGCACATTCCTGGCGCGGCTCATCCTGATCTGGTACGGTGAGCACTTTCCCAGCGGCGGCCTGACTCCCGGCATTCACGACTACCAGAAATTCATCAAACCGGTCGAACTACAGGCCCTCATCACCATCAACGGCCTCACGGTACGCGAGACGACCGGCTTCATACCGCGTGGCTTCACTCACGGCCACTTCAAAATGGGGCCAGGACCTCTAAAGGGTGTTGCCTATGTAGGTTATGCCACGAAAGAACGTTAGGAGTGGTTGAAGCGCCTTAGCCTTTCAACCACTCTTTCTTATCTTCTTTGGGCATCGTGCTCTTTTCAATCGCCTCGGCAAAGCTCTGTTTCTTCGGGGCCTGTTCGCTGCGCGCGGCCTGGGCAGTCTGACGGCGATTCATCGTCATCACCGCCTGGCTGTTATTCAGCATTCTGCCGAATTGCTCGCCGCTGACCTCGAAAAATTGCGCCAGCCGCTCCAGTTGGCGCTCGCTCAGGCTTACCAGTTCGATCACCCCGTCCTCGAATTTCTTCCATACATCCACGCCCAGGCGCAGTCCGCGTGCCGCTTGTGCCAGGGTCAAACCGCGCATCGCCCGCAGTTCTTTCAGATTTGCCGCCGCCTGCGCATCGCCAAATACGCGTTCCATCGCCGTCGCATAGGCGCGCCGTGTCAGCGGCAGCACAGCGTCTTCCTGTGAAGGCGCGGCGACATGATAGGCGGCGATGAAATCGATCAGCGCGTCCTGCGCGTCTGGATGGTCCCGCAATAACGCGAGCTGCGCCTGCGTATCTCCCATCTCCTCGGCGGCCAGCCAGGCCATTTTCAATTGCTGCAACTCACTTGTATTCATAGCTCATCTATTCCTCTCAACATCATTATTGTGTGTAGCGTCAAAGCTGCTGCGCTGAACGTGTGTAAGTGGCCTGTTCTTTCAGGATGCAATCGCGCAAGTAACCGCGGGCGCGTTCGTAGCGGAGGCGCACCGTTCGTTCCGTGCGCCTGCAGACGGCCGCGATATCGTCCCATTTCATCTCCTCGATGGCTCGCAGCACCATGATCTTGCGGTCCAGTGGATCAGATAAAAACGTCAGGATGCGCTGGCTTTCCTCCGCTGCATGCAAATGTTCGTACTGGTCAACAGGATCGGCCACATCCGCGTTGGGAGGCGCTTCATCATCGACCGGCGAGGCCTGGAGCGATTCCATCAACGCGCGCGGCACGTGATGCGGCCGGCCCGTTGGTCGCCCATCATCATCGCGCTGGTAGCGCAGCCCCTCCTGGCGCAGCACGCGATTAAACTCATCCACACACAAACAGCGCACATAATGAATAAAATTTTGCGTGATAAATACCTCTTTGGGGTCCATCGCCTCGCGCAGCAGGTGTTCGCTCATATTGGCGATAGCCTCTTCGCGCAAGTCGGGCCGGTGCCTCAATCCCCAGGTGTGCCGCTGAAATTCGGGCGCGCATCTTTCCAGCAGCACCTCGCTCAGCACGCGCGCTCCCTCTATATCGCCCTGCGCATGCAGGGCGCGAATGTTCAGCACCAGTTCAATCTCGCCTATCGCGTAGCGCCCCTCCGGCGTGCGGCGGCGCAGGCGCTCCATCAACAGAGGGTCCTTTAGATCTATCATGTTCTCCCCCTCTTACTGCTCATGGCCTCCTTTTACCGCCTCATTCTCCCTTGAGACGGTAAAAGCATGCCTACTTCTGCAATATCTGGCTACTTATACCTTCTTTTGCAACTCTCAGAAAACGGAAATCTCTCGTATCGAACATAGCATAACACCAATCAGATGAGGTGAAAAGTCACCATATTGAACAGCATAGATACGATGGTACCCTTCCCACGATACCTTTGTTACTTGTTCCCTCGCCCACAGTTTAATAGACTAGGAGCGCGGGACGCTCCGCAGGTTCGATACTGCACCGGACGGGCGGATAGCACCTCAAAGGGGAAGCAGCTTACTCGCTCTCAATTTTATACGTTTTTGGCCGAACATAGATAAAGAAGCTATTTATGCGCTCAAGAGTCTATCCGGTTGAAGGGAAGGGACATAGACGTGCTTGAAGTATTACCCAAAATTGCGAAGATGCAGGCGTCATACGCGCTTGGCAGACCCCTGGCTCTTCCATTGAATTTAACCATCAGCGTAAGTTACCGCTGTAATTCTCGCTGCAAAACATGCAATGTCTGGCAGAGGCCCAACGACGATTTTACCATTGAAGAATACGATAAAACATTTGCCTCCATTGGCAGGGATGCCTACTGGTTCACCTTTAGTGGCGGTGAGCCAACGCTGCGCAAAGACCTGCCCGAGATGGTGGAAGCCGCCTATCGTCACTGCCGTCCCGGCATCATCAACATTCCCACCAACGGGATACAAGATAAAATCATCCCCGCGCGCATCGAGCGTGTATTGCAAGCGGCACCCACCTCCGAGGTAATCATCAATCTCTCGCTGGATGGCGTGGGCGAAAAGCACGATATCGTGCGCGGCGTCAAGGGCAATTTCGAGCGCGCTATGCGTACCTATGCAGGTCTCAAGGCGCTGAAAGGTCGCTACAAGAACTTCACGCTGGGCGTGCATACCGTCATTTCTAACTTCAATGTCGATGAGTTCGAAAACATCTATGCTTTCGTGCGCGACGAATTAAAGCCCGATTCCTTCATCAGCGAAATCGCCGAGGAGCGCGTCGAGCTGGACACGGTAGGCATGGGCATTACTCCACCTATCGAGAAGTACCAGCCGGTTATCGAACGCCTGCAAGAGGGCATCCGCAAGGCCGAATTCAACGGCGTTTCGCGCATCACCCAATCCTTCCGCGACCGCTACTATGATATCGTGAAGCGCACGCTGGTCGAGAAACGCCAGATCATTCCCTGCCTGGCCGGGGTTGCCTCCGCGCAGATCGCGCCCAACGGTGATGTCTGGACCTGCTGCATTCGCGCCGAATCGGTCGGCAATCTGCGCGAGCACAACTACGATTTCGGCTCCGTCTGGCGTACCGCCAAAGCCGACGAACTGCGCCACAGCATCAAGGCCGGTGAGTGCTACTGCCCCCTGGCCAACGCCTCTTACACCAACATGCTCTGCCACATGCCAACCTTAACCAGTGTCGCGCTCAATGTCGCGAAAGGAACGGCAGGGGCCGCGATCACATCTACTTCCAGCAATCGTGGCAAGTCCGCGAAGCTGCGCACCCTCCCCGTTATCAATGCCGCCGACGAGGCCCGCATCTACAATGGCAACGGGCATAGTAATGGAAACGGGCACGGTAATACCGAGAACGGCCACAAGGCCAGGACCGAACTGCATGTGATTCAATAGTATCTGGTTGGGCAGGGCCGATGATGAACTTTTATCAGCACAATCGTGAAGCATCCCCTGCTCATGTCATTCTTCGCTGCGCTCAGAATGGCATGACCAGCGGAGATTCTTCAACCCGGCAACGTGTGCGTCTCTAAAAAATCCCAGATCGCTTCCGTTCCCGAGCGACTGCCGATCATCCTGGGCCAGCTATGTCCCTCACCGATCATGCGGTAATGGACAACGGCGCCATCTGCCTGGCAATGCGTCCATTGCTCACCCACCGCGCTGCTCGTCCGCAAGAAGATAACCGGTCCTACTGTGCAGCCATCCCTTACAGCCCAATCACGCAACCAATCGGGTATCGCGGGCAGCGGCCACCTGGGATTCACAGAAGTGGGGATGCCGTTATAGGGTAAAATCGGATCGGCAGTGCCGTGAATATCAAGGATAGGAAGAGATCTTCCAGGGTGGCATCCACCGGGGATGGCATAAAAATTACCGGAGACGGGCGCAAACGCGGCTATCCTCATGCCGAGGGTACATGCCAGGTAAGCCGCCATAGCTCCTCCATTGGAGAAACCTGTGACATAGATGCGCCGCGCGTCGATACAGAACTCACTTTGCAGCCTGTTCAGCACATCGCTCACGAAAAGCGCGTCATCAACCCCATAATCATAAGGGCCAATGCTGGCCCAGAATGACGGGCCACCCGGACCATCCGGCAATCCCTGCGGATAGACCGCGATAAAATCCTGCTGATCCGCCAGCTTTGAGAAACCCGTAGATTTTTCTGTCCCTACCGGATTCCCGCCATAGCCATGAAAGATCAGCGCAACGGGAATAGGATGATTCAGGGTATAGTCGATTGGCACATGGATAAGATAGCTGCGCGAAGTATATCCTTCCGCCTGCCTGGGGTGAGCATCAATCATCTCATCTGCGCTCGTTCCCGGCGTAATTGGCGAAACCCTGCCACAACCTGTTGTAACTACCGGTCTATCGATAGCACTATCGTTCGCCTGGGAAGTGGGTTGAGGTAAGACGGTCGAAACCGCTGTATGATGCGAACTGGGGGAAGGTGTCTTGTTGCTAGAAGCAGGAGAACAGGCAACTAACAGCAAGAGAGATAAAGCAGCCAGGCAATATAGGTATTTACGAGTACCACAAAAATATTCCATCATACCCCTCTTGTGCCAGAGAGCCTGCGAGTGCGGGCCTATCGTTCACAAGCCACACAATGCAGACATTACGTCTTCTACTGCTAAAGACGCAAAGAGGGGCAAAGTATTGCAAAAAGAAGAATGTTTTACTCGCCTTCGTTCAGGTGGCGCTTTGATGAAAGGGCGCGTAGATGAGGGTTGGTCTCATGCAGGAAGGCGCGGCGCAGGCGTTCAACTTCCTGCCGCAGCTCGGCCATTTCCTCGTTGTGCAGCTGTTCATACGCTGCCAGGCGCTGCTGCAAGAGCAACAGTTCATAGGCAATGCTTCCCTCACCTGTATGAGACATCGCGGCGTGATCCTCGTGCATCTCGTCACATAGAGCGCCTTCAGGAACTGTCTGCATCATCTCACTTGATCCCTCCAGCGGCGCTATCCCGGTATAATGCAAGTGATTATAGGCACCATTACCTGCCACAGTAAAATCTTCCTGGTGTTGCCTGCTAGTCATAACCCTTGATTCTCCCATGTTGAAACGTGCGTTTTCCCACAATGAAATGTACCCGTAATTTACGCAATTATCAGGCAAAACTATGCCTCAGACAACGCACAACAGTATCGTGATATACACCCATTCGTATCAGTACGCGAGCAAATCGGTAGGAAGATCATCCTATATCAATAGAAGGAAGAGACCGGCTTACGTTAAAATCTGATGAAATGTCAGAAGCTAAAAAACATCTCTCATAAACAAATCTCTAACGTTCAGAAAATCGCAATACTGCCGAAAAGGATAGTATGGAGCAAGTATGACATCTGCATTTTTACCATCTCATCGCGTACTACCAATAGTACCGGAGCCGCAGCCAGCAAAGGGTGCGGCTCCGGCAGCTCAAATGGCGGAGGCACCGGCAATGGCCAGAAAAGCCGCATTACCGGCAGAGATTCCTGACACGCCGCGGATACAGCAGGAGTCTCTGCCTATTCGTGTGCTGATCGTTGATGACCATGAGATTGTGCGCCGGGGACTCTACACGGTTTTGAGCGAACAAGAAGACTTCGAGGTCGTGGGGCAGGCCGGAACCGCTAATATGGCCATTACGCTCGCCATGCAGTTGCAGCCCGATATCATCATCCTCGATATCTTTCTGGGCGCATCCAGTGGGCTTGATATCGCCCAGCAACTACAGCGAGGATGTCCCAAGACGCGCATTGTCATACTTACCAGTTATTCCGATGAAGCGCATCTCTTCCGCGCCATGCGCATAGGCGTGCATGGCTATTTGCGGAAATCATTGCCTGTCAGCGAGTTACTCCCTGCCCTGCGCTCCGTTCATTCAGGTGAGCGTGTTATCAGCGAGCCGCGCGCCATTACGCAGGTATTGGGCGAATTTGAACGCCTTACCAAGGAGCAGGAACGTATCCGTTCCGGCCTTACGGACCTCGAAATCGAACTTGTGCGCCTGGCTGCCGCGGGATGCAGCAACAAAGAGATCGCCGCGCGCCAGTTCTGGAGCGAAGTAACGGTCAAACGCAAGATGCAGGATATTTATCGCAAACTTTCAGTCACCGACCGCGCGCAGGCCGTCGCGGAAGCCATGCGCATGGGCTTGATCTAGAAGATACTGGCAAAGGAGAAAACTTATGACAGAATGTCCACAATGCGGAACCATGAACGAGGACGATGTGAAGAATTGCAAGGGATGCCGCGTCAACATGTACTGGGCTTTCCAGCATTATGAAGAGCTGGCCGCCCTGCGGCAGGCGAATAAGCTGCCGCCGCGCCCCGAAAGCGCTCCTTTCCTGGTTCAGACCAGCAGAAAAATTGACGATGGCCCTACTGCCGAATGGCTGCACAAAACCATCAAGAAGTTCGGCTTCAAAGGCGCGGGCAAAAAGGTCAGCACGATAACGGAATAACAGGCATAAAAAACCACCAGCGGATGGCAGAATTCTGAAAGGCGACTGCCAGAGTACGCCCCTACCCCACACAGCGGGGCAAGCCGTGTGGGGTAGGGGCGTACTCTGGCAATCGGAGCTTACCTTATTTCATCGCACCGGCCAGGGGCGCGTGCTGGCTGGCCTGCGTCACTGATGGCTGCTGCATGCCGCCGGCATTGAACCATGCCGCCGCCAGCTTGATGCCCTCGCGCAAATCTACCTCTGGCTCGTATCCCAACTCGCGTCGTGCCTTATCCACACTGTGGCGATTATCGGTGCCGAACATCATCGCGCCGAGTTGCGTTACCACCGGCTTCGTATGGGTCACGCGCGCCACAACCTTCTCGGCCACAATGCTGCCATAGTAAACCGGCAGGTAAGGTACGTGCAGTGTCGGACGCTTGCCACCAACGGCATCCGCAATCGCATTGAACATTTCCAGTTGCGTCAGGGGGCGATCATTGGTGATGTTGTACACATTGCCGGGCGCATTCTCATGATATCCCGCCAGCATGAATCCTTGCACCACATCGGTCACGTAGCAGAACGGTAGCGCGTTATCGCCCTTGCCGAGAATCAGCCCCTTGCCGTCTTTCACCTTCTGTGCCATGCGTCCAAAGTGCAGCCGGTCGCCAGGGCCAAAGAACGTGCCGGGACGCAGGATCACCGTCTCGACATCGCTATTGAGCATCAGGCGGCGCATCAGGCGATCACCCTCCGCCTTGGTGATGCTATACGGGTCGGGGTCGGGCTTCAGCGCATCCTTCTCAGTCAGAAAGCGCCCATGGCCCAGGCCATAAACGGTGTGGGAACTGGTATGAACGAAGCGGCGCACGCCTGCAGCCTGGGCCGCCCGGTACAGGTTCTCGGAGCCGGTCACATTCACCAGGCGATAATCTGCCAGCGGACGCCACACGCCCATCATGCCGGCCAGGTGAAATATCAAATCAACATCTTTAACAGCCGGTCCCAGGGTGCCTGCATCCGTCACATCTCCCCTCACAACCTCTACATCCTGTGCCAGCAATGAATCCGCATTTTCCACAGGCAGCACCAGCGCCCGGATATGCTCGCCGCGCTGGTGCAATGCTTTGATCAGGTGGCTTCCCAGCAAGCCGGTAGCACCCGTAATCAGCACTTTCACGATACTTCCTCCTATCTCCAAACCATTTGATTATGTCTTCGCTATCTATAAGGTGGGTGAAAATGATCACCCTGGCTTCTAGCCCTTACCTCATAGAATGCAACGAGCATAATCTATTTGCTAGTGACGAACGGCCCTGAAGTACTAGTTCATTCGTCCATAGGGCCACGGGGAGTTGGAGCGGGGTGTGGTGGATGGGGATGGAGAAGCCTTGCTCTTGCAGCTTCTCAGCTAAATAAAAAAGATCAGGATAAAGCTTGTCAAGAGGAGAAGGCCTCCAAGTTCTATTTCATGCACAATGCCAAGGGCCATAGCAATGGCAAAGACAACAATTGCCGCTATCTTCACAGGTTGTCTGACAGGGCGTGGAGCAGGCCACATAGGCGCTGGGGGATAGCCCTGTGGTGGCGGGTAGTATGGAGGTTGCCATTGAGGTGGATTTAATGGCTGTTGAGGTTGAGGTGGATAATATGTTGGTTGTTGCATAGGCGTTGTCTGATATGGTGATTGTGGATAATATGGTTGCTGTGGTTGTTGCGGATAATTCTGCATGTATAAAATCCCCCTTTTGTAATGCTCATCATTGTTACCATTTCAAGCGCCATGACACCGCGGTGTCAGAGAGGCACATGGAAAGGCGCTTGTAGCTCATCCACATGAGCTATTTCCACAGGAATCCCCAACGGGCGTCCCAGGCCAGTTAGCCTTCAACTGACCGTTTGTTCCGTCAGCCAGGAGAATGGTTTCAATCCCTAACGGGCGTCCCAGGCTATTTAGCCGGATAACATGTCTAAATTCACAGATGAACATCCGTAGTTTCAATCCCCAACGGGCGTCCCAGGCTATTTAGCCCAAGATATGACTATAGGCAAAAGCATGATTGTTATTCACTACAGTTGCACTTGCAAAATCCCGGGAAGAGTCCCGGGATGCCTCTCTGTTGCTCATTGTACTCTCTGCTTCTGGTTCCGTCAACGGCCTCTTCCCGGGATGCTCTCACATCTCGTGCGTTTCTCAGCTGGATGTGA
>DASRBN010000029.1 GCA_035653615.1 Ktedonobacteraceae bacterium
TGGGCTTCGTCGTACTGGTGGACATAGAAAGCGATCAGGCGTAAGAGTGGGGCCTCGTAGCGATGCACCAGCGCTTCGAAGGCGGCTTGATCGCCGGCCAGGGCCTGTTGCACCAGCTGGCTATCGCTGCTCGTTGGGTAGTGGATCGATGTTGTAGGCGTTGTTTCCGGTGGTCGTGTTAGCATGGCTCTTCCCTCGTAAGTCATGGGCAGCTCGCGCTCGCGCGTTCAGGCAAGTCGAGCGGAGCAGCTGCAACGTTGAACTCACTCACTCAGTGTACTGGCCGTAAGCCGCTACTACATCCCTCGAACACACTATCTTTCTGTCGCGGACGCACCGCGTCAAGCAGTGTAAACACACTAGAGCAGTGTACGTAAAGATTGAATTCGTGCCCAGATGAGTCTTTTTTGCGTGCGTCTTTCCGCAAGCCTGCCCGCGAGAGCACCTGCGATCAGGATACCGATGGTGGTGGGGGTGAGCGCCAGGCCAGCCGAAATGGCGTTGTAGTGATGTACTTCTTGCAGGTAGACGGAGATGACAAGGATCGTCCCGATGATATCGAATTTCGGCCTGGCGCCCTGTATCCTTGCATCAGGGAGGCGACGGCTCAGCACCATAATCAAGACGACGATGTGCCCATTTCAAATAAAAAATAGCGCGTTCTAAGCATATACATTCATTTCCAACCCGGTATAGTGATAACCTGACTATATGCTTGATGGATTTTGACAACCGAATGGGCAAGCAGTCTCTGGCCGTGTCATTCTGAGCGCAGCGAAGAATCACGGCATCCCCCGATGCAGATTCTTCGCTGCGCTCAGAATGACACAAACGGAACCCGTGTCTAGCGAGCCTGAGATTCTTCGCTGCGCTCAGAATGACACGAACGGAATCCATGTCTAGCGAGCCTGAGATTCTTCGCTGCGCTCAGAATGACACGAACGGATTCGCCTTAATAGGGAGGCTTAGGTATGAGCAACTGGTCTGTTGTCACCACCATTATTGTTATCGTTGGCTGGCTCATCCCGTTCGTCATGTTGTTCATCGTGCCGGTGAATCGCAAGCCTTCCTCGGCGACTGCCTGGCTGATGCTTGCCTTCCTGCTCCCATATATCGGCGTACTCATCTTTCTGCTATTGGGTAGTCCCAGGCTCTCCAGGCGCCGCCGCGCGGAACAGCACACTATGAATGATTTTATAAGCAAAACCGTCATGGAAGCGAGTTCGAGGCCGGAGTTGAGCGATCTAGTTGATCCCACTATCCCCGCGCGCTATGACCCTTTCGTAAAACTCAATACCAACCTGGGGTATTTGCCTGCGCTTGCCGGCAATGATGTCGAATTGCTGCCGGTGTATCAACGTATCTTTGAGCGCATTGCGGCAGACATCGACGCTGCTCAAAAATTTGTCCACATGGAATACTATACGGTGAGTAGGGATGATGAGACCGAGGGCGTCTTTGCTGCGATGGAGCGTGCCGTGAATCGAGGCGTCAAGGTACGTATATTGATGGATCACCTGGGTTCGCGTGAATATCCCCACTTCAAGGAGTTGTGGAGGCGGCTGACGGATGCCGGAATTGAACATCACGTGATGCTGCCATTACGCTTACCCGGGGCTACTTATACACGCCCGGACTTGCGCAACCACCGTAAGATTGTGGTGATTGATGGACAGACGGGCTATACGGGGTCGCAAAATCTGATTCAGCGCAACTATTTTCGCAAAGATGACATCTACTACGATGAGTTGGTAGCACGCGTCAGAGGCCCGGTCGTTGCCGAACTCGAAGCCGCCTTTCTGACCGACTGGTATTCCGAAACCGGTGTTTTGCTCGACAGGCAGAGTGCGCCAGAAACTGCTATCGAACTCATGGCGTGCGGCGATATGCTTTGTCAGGTGTTGCCCAGTGGATCAGCTTTTCAGAACGAAAATAACCTGAAACTATTTACCTCGCTTATCCACGCTGCCCGGCACACGCTCGTGATTACCAATCCCTACTTTGTGCCTGATGACGCGCTGACCACGGCCATCACCAGCGCGGCCCAGCGTGGGGTGCGAGTGACGCTCATGAACTCAGAAGCCTCAGACCAGTTTTTTGTCAGTCATGCCGAGCGGTCGTACTACGAGGAACTACTCAATGCAGGCGTGAAGATCTACCAGTACAGGGCGCCAATCTTGCTGCATGCCAAGCATATTACCGTTGATAATGATATCGCCGTTATTGGTTCGAGCAATCTCGACATGCGCTCGTTTCAGCTCAATCTTGAGGTCACCCTGATCTGCTATGATACTCGTGTCGTCGCAGCATTGCGTCAAGTCGAAGCGAACAATCTGCTCAAAGCCAGGTCCGTGAACCCTGCTGAATGGGAAGCCCGCGCGCTTCGTGAGAAGTTCTTTGAGAATATTGCCCGCCTGGCTGCTGCATTGCAATGAGCAAGCCTGATTACCTTTCTTGATTGACTTGATCTTTTAACCTGACTGATAGATTGTCTGTCGTAGCCGGAATACCTTCCCCAAAATAGGCATTGATCTCTGCCCCGATGAGGAGGATCAGCGCAAAGTAGTAAAAGAAAAATAAGAAAATGACCGCGAAACCGAGCACACCCGTGTAATCGCTTAAAAAGCGCGTCACGTAGAAAGGGAAGAGTAACAGGTAGGCCTGGATGGCTACGGACGCCAGGAGCGCTCCGAGCCAGCAGTGTCGGAAACGGATAGAGCGGTGAGGCACGACTATGTAAATGATTACTAACAAGACCCACCCGGCCACGATGCCGGTAAGGATGCCCAACAGGGTATTGAAGAAGCCCGAGCTGATAGGAGTTGTTTGCAGCAAAGAGCTTATCAGTGTAGAGAGTGTATCTGCCAGTAACACCAGTGGCGTGAGAACGACGAATAGAAAAATCATCCCTATTGCCATGATATAGCGCTGTAGTAGATCTCGTGTACGCGTCTGGTAGATGATCGCAAAATAGTCCTCTATGGCGAGGAAGAGTCCGGAGCCTGCAATTATCGCGATGCCGGTGGCAATTATTCCTAATAATCCTGCATTGCTGTTAAGCGTGTTCAGGGCAAGCCTCACGATTTCCGTAGAAGGTATAGGTGGTGGGAAGGAATGTTGAATAAAGGAAATAATTTCTTGCTGAATTGAGAGGTCCAGGCGCCCATAGATGAACCCGCTGAGCGCAATCAGAGCAATGGTAATAGGGATAAGCGTGACAATCAGGTTAAATGCAAGCCCCGATGCGAAGTTCATGACCCAATCGTTATTAAATTTGGTCCACAATTCCAGCAAGGATTTGAATCTCCCGCCAGGGGCCTGTGTTGATAGAGGAGTATCTTTATTCGTCGGTGGCCCATTTTCCTTCGCCCCCATTGGTTTCCTTTCACCGGCTCCTGTAGGGATAGTGGCTTGTCCCTGTCCCCGCCCTGGATATGCAATCGTCCTGTAGGGACAGTTGGTCCCTGTCCTCATTCCATCTGCCTCTAAAGTACTTACTGGGGAACGAGGCTACATCCTTAGAACACGCTATTTTTTAATGGGTTTCCTCGCCGGGCGGAAATGGCTTGCATAATCTATTCGCGCTACTTTGTAGCCGTGAGTATACCCGGAACTATACCCTTTCTATACCCTATGGGAAATTGTTTTCTTGTGTATCATCTGCTACAGTAATGCTTGTTGCTAATTCAGGCTTCTCAGGCCGGTTGTTGGATCTTGTAGTAGATCGCCGACCTGGCTCCAGTATGATGCTTGTACAGAGCGGTTACTTTATTTGCATCGATGCCATCAGAGCACCGGTAAAAGGAAAGGGGTGTACAAAGATGGTGTGTATGATAGAACGAACAGAACAACGGCTGGGGAACTACCGTCTGCTTCGACTTTTGGGTAGAGGTGCCTTTTCCGATGTGTACTTTGGAGAGCATATCTATCTGAGTACTCCGGTTGCTATCAAAGTTTTGCGCGTGCAAGTGGATTCCCCCACGTTGAATGAGTTTCTTACCGAAGCGCGTCACATAAGTCACTTGATCCATCCACATATCATTCGTGTGTTTGACTTCGATATGGAGGGTGAAGTTCCTTTCCTGGTCATGGACTACGCTCCTTATGGGAACCTGGGAGATCTATATCCCTCCGGCAGCGTGGTGCCTTTGTCGACCATCGTCTCCTACGTCCAGGCGCTCGCCTCAGCATTACAACATGCTCATGACCAGCACATCATCCATAGAGATCTCAAGCCGGAGAATGTGCTGTTGGGTCCCAAACACGAGGTTCTCCTGAGTGATTTTGGTCTGGCCTTGCTCACTTCAGGTAACGAGATTTTGCAGGTCAAAGAACATGTTGGTACCCTGGCTTACATGGCCCCCGAGCAACTTGGTGGCAGGCCCGGTCCCGCAAGCGATCAATATTCGCTTGCCGTAATGGTCTATAAGTGGCTTACCGGTCGGCTTCCTTTCCAGGGATCGCATGCTTATCTCTCCATCCAGCACCTGGATTCCATACCTCCTCTACGCGAGCGGAGTCCCGAGATACCCCTTGCTGTGGAATGGGTGCTTTCCAAAGCGCTCTCGAAAGAACCATCGCAGCGCTACATAGATGTACTCAGCTTTGCTGGGGCTTTTGAAGAAGCCTGCCAGACTGACTCCTCGTTATCGCAATTTCTCAGCTCACGTGTGGTCCTGACTGAAGCAAGTGAAGTGGGAGTAGGTTTACATGGCTTCTATGAGTCCATGCAGAATGTGCCGGCCTCCCTTACGCCAATGATCGGACGCGAACAGGAGCTTAAGGAGGCGCGTGCCTGGCTGTTGCGTCCTGAGGTGCGGTTGCTGACGCTAACAGGTCCAGGAGGAATCGGAAAGACGCGTTTTGCTACAGCCCTCAGTATCGAGATGTTGCCGGACTTTGCGCAAAATGCCTGTGCTGTATGGCTAGCTCCTCTGAACGATCCTGACCTGGTCATACCCAGCATCTTGCAGGCCCTTGGTCTGTCTGAGAGCAAAAAAAGCTCTCCTTTCGAACAACTCACCAGTGTTCTCGGTGAGAAGCCATTCCTGCTGTTGCTGGATAACTTTGAGCACCTGTTGCCGGCAGCGCCACAGCTCCTGGCGTTACTCGCCGCCTGCCCGCATCTCAAGATCATTGTAACCAGCCGCGCAACACTGCACCTGCAAGGAGAATTCGAGTTTGCCGTACCCCCGCTGGCCTTACCTGACCTGCACCAGTTATCGGATGTAGAGGAACTCGCTCAAGTTGAAGCTGTAGCCCTCTTTCTGCGATGCGCGGAGGCACGCAACCACAAGTTTAAGCTGACTCAGGATAACGCTGCTATTATTGCTGAGATATGCAACCGGCTCGAAGGCTTACCTCTTGCAATTGAACTGGCAGCGAGACGCAGCAAAGTACTATCTTTGCCTGCCCTACTAGCACGCCTGGAGTATGGCTTAGAGGTTTTGACGAGTTGTCAACAAAATGTCGCGGCGCACCAGCAAAACCTGCGCAGTTCGATCACCTGGAGCTATGATTTGCTCTCAAGTGAGGAGCAAAAATTTTTCCGGCGACTGGCGGTCTTTGAAGGACCGTTCAGCCTCGGTGCGGCAGAGGCCATCGGCCTGGCACTGGGTGGCATAACGCTGCCCATTTTAGATGTAGTGACTTCGCTGATAGATAAGAACGTACTCAGACAGGGAGAACAAGCAAGATGTGACTGCGCGCTGAGCCTGTTGGGGCCGCTGCGAGCGTATGGGTTGGAGCGCCTGGCAGCTGCAGGAGAACTGGAAGGGGCGCGTGATGCGCATGCGCAGTACTACCTGGCGCTGGCAGAGCAGGCGGAGTCCGCGCTGTCAGGGGATGAGCCGGAACGCTGGCTGGAGCAGTGGGAGTGGCAGTCTGGGAATCTGCGGGCGGCGCTGCGGTGGTTGCTCCAGCGGGGCCAGCGTGAGGAGGCCTTGCGACTGATGGTCGCGCTGGAGCAGTTCTGGCTGCGAACAGACCAGGGGAACGAGGGGCTCCGTTTGCTGGTACAGGCGTTGGAGACCCCGGCGACAGGTGCGGGGCCGATCTCGGCGCCGCTCAAAGCCAGGGCCATGCGGGTGCGTGAACGCCTGCAAGATCAGCAGCATGGCGAGAGGCCAGCGCCAGGGCTGGTCGAGGGAGCCGCCCAGGCAAGGACGCCCCTGCGACTGAAAAGTCGAGCTCAAGAGCGCGCGCGCGGTGGGAACCTGGAGGGGCAGCGACCGATCTGCGCAGTACCGGCGCGCGACGGGTTGGCGAGCAGGTCACAGGATGCAGGTGCTCCCCCCTGTTATGAAATGTTGACGGCACGTGAAGTGGAGGTGATGCACCTGCTGGCGCTGGGGCTCAGGAATGCCGAGATTGCCGAGCGCCTGGTGGTAAGCCCGCATACTGTGAATGGCCATGTGCAATCGATCTATGGCAAGTTGGGGGTCAATTCGCGCAGTGCGGTAACTCGCTATGCGCTGAAGTACCAACTGGTATAGCGAGTCCTCTCCTCCACTCGATTCATGTCACGTGCATCTGCATCAATTTTGCAAGCAGGCGCTATGGTAATATTGAAACGGCGAGCTAGATGAGGTGAAGCGAGATCATATCACAAATTGATCACATCTTTTACAAATCTTTACATAGGTAACGCTATGACATTGTAGAAAGGATGCGGTATTTGGTATACTTGTGAATGGTTTCCCTCTCGTTCTCAGTTCGAATTGAAAGGCTATGTCAATAGAGGCGCCGTCGGGGTGAAAGGAGCTCTATCTCAGGGCGGATAAAAACGAAGGTGAAAAAGATGCAGACTCCGGTTAGCTTACGTATTAGCGTTCATATCGAGCAACCAGATATTCAGTCCCTGGTCCAGACCATGCTCTCCCAGGCTGGGCATCACTGCCTACTGGATCGTCCAGGTGAGCACTCCCTGGCAGTCTACTTGCAGACTATCCTTGACGAGCTGCGCCAGGAGCCCTCCTCTGCCTATGATGCACTGATTGTTGGGGCAGCAGAGGTGGAGACGCTCATCGATCCGGCGGTACTCTTAGCGCTGGTGCATCTGCAAGGGTCCAGGCCTGTTCCCATCCTACTAATCAGCAATGCCGGTAGCTGGCAGCTGCGCACCTGGCTGACCTTTGAGAAGGTGCTGCTGCTGCCAGAGAATCATTCCATGCATCACTTCTTCCTGGCGCTTGGCCGGCTCACAGAGACCTTTGCCGGAATGCCCAATCCCATCTTTGAACAGCTGAGTCCAGGCACGGCAGAGCGCTATGTCGCCATAATGGACGATTATGAACAGCTGGTGGCAGGGGAACGGAGTCGCATCGCGGTCCGTCATCGCTGGTTGGATCAGCGGCAGGAATGGTTGGAGCAGAGGCGAGCGTGGCTGGAAGAGAGACAAGTCTGGTTGGAGATCAAGGAGCGAGCGCCAGATCCCCAACACGAGTGGCTCCAGGAGCAGCACGCCTGGCTGGAGAAGCAAAAGCGCGAAGTCGAGATCGAGCTGAGAAAAGTGAAGGATCTACGCATGTGGCTGAAGCTGTATCAACAGCGGATTGACGAGGAGCATCCGCCTTACAAAAGTGCTGTCCAGTAGGCAGGTGGTGGAGAACGATGCTGAGAAATCCTCCCAGAGGCACAATCCACCCTCCTGCCTATCTACTGTGAAGATCGGATCGTCGAGGCGATCTCTATCCACATTATTTAAGACCCCGACCGCTGTTTTTAACATACTCTTTTTGCATTCGAGATGACATCTTAGAACGCGCTATTTTATTGCGCATGATTTCTTTGGGCAACGAGTCCATCAGGATAAACACACCATAATGCCGGGCGCTATTGATGTGGCGCTAGCGGTGAACGCAATAGCTAAAGACAGTGCATTCTAAGGATGTATAGCGGTGGTCAGGCAGGTAAACTAGAACCATGGTTGCAATACCATGATGCCCTGGAGAACTATGAACGACTCGATGAACGAAAGCGGTATGCAAAAGCAAAGGAGATGTAGATATGCGTGATAGAAGGGAACAACGGCGAGAAGCTCGCCAGGAGAGGCGTGATGGACCGTTTGGTGGTGGCCTGGATAAGGCCCACTATCAGATGCGGGAGAAGCTGGTATCCATGGGCGATGATTACTGGATCGAGAACGATCGCGGCGAACGGGTCTTCAAAGTGGACGGCAAAGCCTTGCGCGTCCGCCAGACGCTGATTTTCGAGGATCGTAGCGGGCGGGAACTGGCTAAGATTCAGGAACGTATGCTTCGCGTCAAGGACAGTATGGAAATCGAGGATGCTGCCGGCCATCAAATGGCGACGGTCAAGAAGGCCTTAATTACTCCCCTGCGCGATCGCTGGACCGTCAAGATCAGAGGCGGACCCGACCTCGAGGTAAAGGGCAATATTGTCGACCACGAGTACAGCATTGGCGAGGGCCGCGAAAAAGTAGCCGAGGTCTCCAAAAAGTGGTTCCGCATGCGCGATACCTACGGTGTGGAGATCGAGCCGGGGCAGAATGATGCCCTCATTCTGGCAGTCGCCGCCTGCATCGACCAGATGGCCCACTAACCTGTCAGCGGGGTCACTGCATCGGAGTAAAGGAGAAGCACACATGCGCGATCGCTTGAGTACCCAGAGCCGCCCGGCGCGCATTCCGCAGGCCTTTACTCATCTTGCTTTGATTCGAGCCTGCCATGCTTTGGATCCAGCCCTCGACGGCGCCTGGCCCTCCTTGGCCCAGGCGTAAGGGCCGATTGATCGGCCCTTACGATGAACGGAATAATTTGTTAAAACTCATCATAGTTCCATTCATATCAGCAGGCAGCTTCCGGGTATCCAGAAGCTGCCAACCGGCTATCTCTGTGCGACCGCTTCCTCACCAAACATTTCGCGCAGCTCATTTTCCTGCTCTTTGGACAGGTTGGTCTGCACGATCTGGAATTTCTGGCCCCTGACAGCTTCAATCAGCTTGTCAACAACGGCTCCGCTCGTCAAGAGGAAAAGCGCCGAGGTGCCAGGCGTCACCTTGGAACGCACCGAGTTGATGAAGTTCTCATCAATGCCATAGTGCGCAAAATGTCCGGCGAGCGCGCCTGCCGCGGCTCCTACCGCCATGCCGAAGAACGGGACGAAGAAAAGCAGGCCAAAGAGCAGACCCCAGAACGCGCCGCCCAGGGCACCGGTTCCGGTGGCCAATCCCTGACTGAGTTGTTTGGTTTTGGGTCGCCTGGCTCCCTCGGGCCAGGTCACAATCGCACCATCTTCAATCTGGATCAACTGCTGCTTTTGCAGATTTTGTAGCGTAGAGAGCATCGTCGTGGCTCCCTCAGCCGTTGGAAACTCCAGTACCGTTAACGTTGCCATGCTCACTCACTCCTTTCGAGTTGTTACTAGACAAGTAGGTGAAATCCAGAAGGCATGTCCTCTGGACCAGTAGCTGATAGAGAATGCGCTTCATAAGTTACGTAGCCCTTCCTATCGCTCAACCAAGTATAAGGTCTGAAGCTGACAAAGACATGCTTAGAATACACTGTTTTCGTTCATATGAACGGCGAAAGGCGGGCAACCGTAGAGTGCCGATTCATCCAGTACGTGCCAGGCCCCTACGGGATTCGATAAAAAACAGTGTGTTCTCGCGATGTGTATGTAGCCTTGGGCTTGTAGACTTAAGAGGAGTGGTGAAGTTTCTTGTGGCAGTTGTTGAGATCGTTTCAACGACATTTTTTCCAGAAGGATACGACACACCGCTGTGTTTATCGTTTTCAGCATATCGAAAGGAGTCACTGCAAATGAATGGGTTTGTTCAAGCGAAAGAACGTCCCCTGGGAGTCACTATTCTCGCGATCCTGGCCGGTATTGCTGCCGTTCTGGCCGCATTCCATACGCTTCAGTTTCTGGGGATCATTCCTTTCTTCATCGGCCCTGTTGCCATCCGATCGTTCAACTTCTGGTATGCCCTGATGTGGGGTCTGATGGTCTGGGTCTATGTCTGGCTGGTACGGATGCTCTGGCGAGTCGAGCGAGAAGCCTGGTTATTCCTGGTAATCATCACCACCTTCAATCTCATACTCGACTTTGTGGTGATGATTGGCGCAGCGAGATGGGAGGATGTTGCCGTCTCCTTCCTTTTTAATGCCGCTGTTCTGATCTATTGTATGTTGCCAGGGGTCAGGAGCGCCTTTGGTACCTATGTCTGATCGCGCAGGTGTCGCGCAAAATAGCGTGTTCTGAAGATGTATGTTCAGGCATTCCATTCTACACTTCAATGGAATGGGTATACTGCATGGTAAAGGAGAAAGCTTATGGCCATCGGCCCGTTAGAATACATTATGATTGCCTTTGAGGGCAACCGATTTTCGGGACAAATTCTTGCTGAACTGCGTGCCGCGCAGGAAAAAAGCATCATCAGGATAATCGACCTGCTGGTGATCAAAAAAGACCAGCAGGGTAATGTGACGGCACAGGAATTAACCGACCTTGCCGAGGAAGAAGGGCGTCCATTCGGCTTTCTGGCCGGCAAGTTGCTGAAGGTTTTCGAGCCAGATGATGTCGAGGTAATAGCCGACCAGATGCCAGACAATAGCGCAGCCGGTCTGCTGTTGATTGAGGATACATGGGCGATTCCTTTAAAAGAAGCCCTCTTGAACGCAGGCGCTGTCGCCCGTACTGGTGGAATGCTGGCTCCAGAAGTGGTACAGTCGATAGAAGCGGAAATGGCGGCGCAAGCGACGGAAAAGAACCGGGCAGCTGCCAAAGCTGCCTGGTAGAAGGAGAGGAACGACAATGGTAGCAAGACGCATGGTGGCAAGGCGCACCGTGGGCCGGGCGGTAGTGCGAACCGCCGCTGTAGGCGGAGTGGCCTACGCAGCCGGCCATCATATGGCAAAGAAATCGTCCGAGCAGGAATATATGGATGAGCAGCAGAATGCCCAGCTTGAAGCGTTGCAGCAACAGCAAGCGCAAGAGGCTTATACGCCGCCTGCTTACCAGCAACCAGCACAGGTGTACCAGCAAGCGACTGATGCGCCGCCTCAGAGTGCTGCGCCGGCAGCAAGTGGTATGACCCAGGAGAAGATTGACCAGTTGAAGCAGCTGGGGCAGTTACGCGAGTCAGGGATTCTGACCGACACCGAGTTTGAGGTACAAAAGCAGAAGCTGCTGAATGGATGATAGGCGAATCATGCTCCAGTCAATCTTATGGCATTGATCAGCGCGAAGAAGGATAGCTCACGCCCCAACATCTGACAATGTGCAAATGCGGACGTAAAATGTCCACATTGCATGTTACAATGGAATCATGACAACGCGAGATCAGCGACCACAAGATATTCAGTGCTGGAGGAATCGATGACTGACACACTTCGGGTGACGCTCGAAATCGGCCCAAAAGGCAAGCAGGTGGCGGCGGTAGCGCCAGATTGGCCCGGCCTCGAGCGTGGCGCCAGGACCGCGGAGGCTGCGATTGCACGATTGCAAGCCTACCTGCCACGCTACGCACCGGTGGCGAATCTGGCGGGGATGGGTGCGCAGTTCGAGGCCTGCGCTACTATTGAGGAGGTCGAGCGCTATCAGGGCACAGGGTCCACAGACTTCTGGGGTATCTCGTTCGCGTTCTCGGACATCGACCGGCAAGTCATGTCGAGCGCAGAATTGGAACGCGAACTGACGCTGCTGCAGGCGTGCTGGGCGTTTTTCGACGAGGTTCGTTCGCATGTGTCGGCAGAGATGCGGAAAGGCCCGCGTGGAGGCGGGCGCGATCGGGACCGCATCGTCCTGCATACATTGAGAGCGGAGCAGGATTGGGCTGCGAAGCTCGGGGTGCGCACCCCTGACACTACGATTCTGACCGACGAGGGCCTGAGAGCGCACCGTGAGGCCTATTGTCAGGCCATTCGGGCATTCCATGCCCAGGGCAAACTGGCCCGCACCTGGCCACTGCGGTATCTGATCCGGCACACTGCTTTTCACACGCTGGATCATGCGTGGGAGATGCAAGACAAGAACCTGCTGGCGGCTGGTTACCCTTAGACTTGAAACGGGGCAATCTCTCCAAATCCCGCTTTTTGAAAGACCCCATTGCAGGCCTGCTTTGCCTGAGTTCTTAGATTCTCAGGGAAACTTCCCAAATGGGCGAGAAAGTCCTGTCCCATGTACACCATGAGCATCATGGCGTCCTGCTCTCGTCCATTGTTTCGAAGAAATGCAGCACGATTCGCAGCTGCTTGCAACGCGTAAATCCATGCATCAAGGTCAGCATGCTGAGCCGCTTCACCAAATAGCACCTGGCTAGCAAGTACCTGCGTAACATTTTGAGAATTGATAGCGCCAGTCCGTATTTGTGTGAGCGCGTTCACCATTGGACGGACATGCAGGAAAATCTCATGGTACAGGGCCGACTCCAGACGGGCCATCGGCCATCCTACCTGCGGATAAATTTGCAGCCAGATATGCGGGTTTCCTTGCCCCAACAAGTTCTTGACAAGCTCTGCTACTTGTGCCATGTCTTGTTTCTCGCCAATTAACTCATTCAGGCGCTGTTCACCAACTGCTCCCAGGGCGGTATTGGCATCTCCTGTTCCTTGCAACAGCAGGAGATCGAGATCGATCTGGTTACTCTGCCCCAGGTTCTCCAGCAGTTTATGACGCATCTTGAGCTCATTGATGATCTCGTTAAGTGCCTCAGAAAGTGAATCTCCGTCTTGTACAATGAATCCGTTGTCAACTTTCAAACCAGACAGGTTCTGTCCACTGATCATGAGTAGCCTCTCTTTTCTGGATGTTTGCGAACGAACGATAGGTGGAGACAGCGCTACAAATTTCATCCATGGCAGACCTGCCATGCAATTGATAGGACCACCAATCCATGCCGGTGGTGGTGCAACGACAGCTAGAGCACTTCTTGCCGGTTGTGAACAAGAACGAAAGGCAGCCCGGCTTTCCCGCTGCGTTGTTCCGCTGTTAAAAAGGAGGCCAACACAATCAGGCAACGCCGTTGCCAGTATACCACAACAAGCTTGCTGTCCTCAAACAAGCAGTCTTGTGTTTGCTTAGTCCTGAGCGGGTCGTAGCAAATCAACGGCTACGAAGCGCAATTCGCTTGTATAGCGCCGCTTCTCTGCATCAGGCAACCATACCTCACCGGGAGCAGGCAGCATTTCCGACATCAGGATCGTCGCTTCTGACGGATTCGCGCGCATCGTCTGGCGTACCAGTTTCGCGAAACTATCGACATAGATGGGGCTATCAAAATCAATGAAGCAAGGTTTGGGTTCGTCCGGCACCTTGACGAAGACAAAGCGGGGCAGTTGATGTAGCTGCATCCAGCGCCGGGCAGCCATGAAACGTTCCGCGGCATCCTTCTCATCGGCGAATGGTATCTCGACCGGCGCAAAGCGCCAGCTTTCACGTATCATCACCAGGCGATCAATCGTGACACGTGGCGTATGCCTGCCCGGACAAACAATCTTGAAGCAACTGCTTACCATCCACGAAAGGAATTCCGCAAATACCTCGATGATATCAAAGCACAACGCTCCATCGCGTGTGCGTACCACCAGTTCCTCTTCCCATTGCTCAACGACCAGGGCGCTGATCGGCAATGTCCGCGCATCGGAAGCACTATATGCATCAGGCGCGTATATCAGGCGGTAATCTTTAGGCGTGATGAGCGCGGGCCGCCCGCGCGAGATTGGAAAGGAGCGGCGCGACATCACAGGTAGCACGCGCGGCTCAGGTATATCAATTGCGGCATCGCGTAGAAGAGCATCGCGGTCGGGATATTGTTCCAAAAAAGCCGAAGCTTGCAGTGTATTCATGGCGATATGCAGTTCGCCCAGGATGATTTGATAGTCACCTGCGCGAATAGCTTCAGGTCCTGATGCCTGGATTAACACGTCTGGTGAGTGATAGCAGGCAGCTCTCCATCCCGGCCCGGGCGCGTCGAAGGTCGTCAGCACATCCAGCAGTAGCTCGTCACTGGTGAATACCCTGGAATGTTGCTCTTCGGAAATATTGAGAATGTGTAACCACCGTTGCTGGAAGTCGGCAATGAGCGCC
The DNA here is from genome assembly GCA_035653615.1 of Ktedonobacteraceae bacterium. Classification (NCBI taxonomy): domain Bacteria; kingdom Bacillati; phylum Chloroflexota; class Ktedonobacteria; order Ktedonobacterales; family Ktedonobacteraceae; species Ktedonobacteraceae bacterium. The sequence continues at coordinate 14,050 of DASRBN010000029.1, forward strand.
TTCACCGGCATCACCTCTTCATCGATCAGCAGCGGTTGCACCCAGAGCCAGAAACTGGCGAAATCCACCGTGCGCGAACCTGTGTGTTCAACCATCTCGTCAAAGGCATCCCGCAAAGCCTGCCGGTAGATTGAGGCCGTCTGGTAGGTAAACCAGCGCGCGCTGATCAGCAAGAGCGTCAGCGGTTCGCTAAAAGCCAGCAGAAAATCCGGCCCCAGCTCTACATCAATAGCACGCAGGCAATCCTCATACACCAGCGTCCTGGCCGCGTAAGCCTTGCCTGCCGAACGCGAAGCATCCCTCCCGGTCAGTTCGCTAAAAGTCGCTTCTAAATGGGCCAGCGCTGCATCTAACTTCTCAGCGTTATGAGCTGCATGGGCCACGCCATCTCTGGCCGCCTCCAGCATATTGAGCATCGCCAGGCACTCTTCTCGTACCTGTGCATCATCTATGCCTTCAAGAACCTGCCGGAGTACCTTTTCGGGATGCGCTCCATCCGCGGGCATTTCAAGCGACCACGCAATTCGTTTCATGGCCTGCAGTTGCTCAAGAACAGAGTAGACTTCTTGTTCGCTGTTCAAACTGTTGGAAGGCTTTCCGACCAGGTCAAGCGCCAGTTCCTTTGCTGTGCGCGTGCCATCGCAAGCCGAAAGCACAGCCGCCTCATCTCGACTCAATTGAACTGGCCTGGAAAATGGCAGCGAAAGCGTCGTTCCCTCCACATGTATTTGCGGCAGGCGACGCGGCGCTACCCATGGTCTCAGCTGCTTTTCTTGCATGAGCTTCTCAGCAAAGGCATCGATGCACCATGTTTCAAAATACACGCTGCGCTTCGCCAGCAAGTCTTTCCCTACACGAACCGTCATCGCCTCCCCGGTAGAGGTAAGCGCGGCCAGACCAAAAGGACCAAAAAAACCAATCGTATCATTCTTCGTGCAGTATCGTTGTAGATAGTTTGCTGCCAGCGCTTCGTGCTTGCGCCGGTTAGAAGTTGGTGGCGCGCTTTCTGACAGCGGTTGCATTAATGATGCGATTCCCGTTTGCATGGCGTGGCGATTTTGCCAGGTAATCGCCTCACGAAAACGTTCATCGTGCGCAATTGTGCGAATGGCCTGCGATATGTGAGAGGCTTCGCATTGATAAGCATGTTCAAAGTCTGACTGCATTCTCCGAACATGCTCCTGGGCTAGAAGATAGGCTTCCAGTTCCGCGCAAACAGGGGCTGTACTGAGCGAGGCATCAGGAACCTGATTCTTTTTGATCGCTCGCTTGAGCTTGAGGAGTGCGATACGTTGTGCATCATTGACCAGGCTCAGTTTGCTGTTGATCGCCTGCAATAGCTCGTTTTTCGCCCTTACCGCTTCTGCTTCAGCGGAAATCAACGCATCGGCGGCAGCTGCGCACCCTGGCGCGGCCAGTTCGAGTACCTGCGTCACCGGAAATCCTGCCCCGCGCAGGCAGACGCAGCGCCACAAGGCCCATTCAGGATCGATCAGGCCGGTGAGATGGTCCGGTAGAGGAGTATCATCCAGGGCCGATACATCGGCGGTGTGCGCGATAAATCGGCCCTCACGTTCCTCCTCAACCATTGGAGAAAATTCTTTGCTCATAGGCCTGATCTCTCGTGTTTCAAAAAAAAGCCACAGAAGCGCCAGATATATTGCCAGGAAACAAGCATGCCAACAGAGAAAAGCGTTTTACCGACCCCGTTCATTATTACAGTCATAAATCCGATCAAGAATCCTATAACAAGGCCGCATCTTCCTGCCGGATGCTGTACAATGCGCGAGATGTGCCGGAATTCGTCCATGGAACACCCTCCTTACGCGCAATTTCGCTATTGAATCACAGAAATGGGCAACTTGAATACAGTACTCCGCTTTAAGCATACAGAAGAACCCCTCGTTCGTCATGCCGGGCAAACAGTATTTTTCTTGCATTCGAAAGTGCATATAGGCTGCTTGCCCTGGTGAAAGTAGAAAAAATACCGTGATGAGCGCATGACAGCGCCTGCTTTCTCAAGTACTCTTCTCTTGAGAAGGCAGAACTCGAGGAAGGAGTAACGCGAAATGGGAAGTGTATCTCAGCCTGCTGCCATTGAGATCGACTCTTTAAGTAAAACATACGTTAAACGCAAGAAGACGGCGATCAAGGCGGTAGAGGATGTAAATCTGCGCGTACCGGCAGGGCAGGTATTCGGCTTTCTTGGTGCGAACGGCGCCGGGAAAACAACCACTATCAAAATGATCTGCGGCCTCGTCACTCCAACTTCAGGGCGCATCCGTGTCAATGGATACGATGTGTTCCGCGAGCATAGTGCGGCGATGCGCCAGATTGGTGCGGTGTTGGAGGGAACTCGCAACGTCTACTGGCGACTCTCCGCCTGGCAGAACCTGGTCTATTTCAGCCACCTCAAGGGACATACCGGTAAGGAAATGCGCGTGCGTGCAGAACAACTGTTGCGCGAACTTGATCTTTGGGAGCGCCGCAACGACCCTGTACGTCTCTACTCGCGCGGCATGCAGCAAAAAGTCGCCATCGCCTGCGCCCTGATTGCCAATCCATCCATCGTGCTGCTCGATGAACCAACTTTAGGCCTTGACATCCAGGCTACGCGCACAGTCAAAGAATGGATAGCAAAACTGGCGCGCGAACAGGGCAAGACCGTGATTCTAACCACTCACCAGTTAGATATGGCCCAGGACCTCTGCGATCAAATCGCCATTATGCGCAAGGGGCGCCTGCTCACTAACCAGCCACTCGCCGAACTGCTGCACCTCTTCCAGCAAGAATACTACCAGATTCGCCTCAAAGGTACGCTGGATGAAGAATATTCCGACTGGTTCGATGGACTGACCCGCGAGATGGAAAATGGCGATACCATTCTTTCAGGCGCTATTAGCGATCAGGCCACCTTGCACGCATACCTGGCTCGCGTGCGCGATTTAGGCCTGCCCCTGCTTTCGGTAACGCAGGTTGAGCCGAATTTAGAAGATGTGTTTCTGCGCCTCATAGATGATAGAGCGAAAGGAGAAGCCAGTGAGGATCGCGCTCTTAGCCATATTTAATGAGACGTACAAACGTCTGCTGGTTATGTGGGATTACAAGTTCAACGTTTTGACCCAGCTCGTCACCATAGGATTGATCTTCATCGGCGCTACCTACTTCATTGGTGGTGGCCAGTTCAATCCATCACAGGTAACTTCCATATTCCTGGGATATATCGTCTGGTTCTACGCCCGCATCGTCATCATGAATACCAGCGCCGACCTGATAAACGAAGCAGAGGGCGGCACGCTCGAGCAGATGTACATGACCCCTACCAGAACCGAACTCCTCGTACTGGGCAGGATGCTGGCCACCCTGATTTCGACCTCGATCATGGTTTTGCTCACCGCCCTCGCCCTGATCTTCATCCTGGGCATCCATTTCCCCTTACGCTGGGATGGATTGCTCGTCCTGTTGCTCACCCTGGCCGGACTGCTGGGTTTCACGCTCATCCTTGGGGGAGCGGCGCTGGTATTCAAACAGGTCGATGCACTGGCGGACCTGATGCAAAATGCGTTGCTATTCCTGACCGGCTCGCTGCTTCCCGTCAGTCACTTTCCGAACTGGTTGGCGGATATCGCGAAGACGCTGCCGATCACGCAGGGCATCATCGTATTGCGCAACATAGAATTGAATGGTCAATCCCTGGCCACCACCTGGGCCAACGGCAGTCTGCTCTGGCTCATCGTGCATTCCGCCATCTACCTGAGTACCGGCTGGATCATCTTCAAATGGTGCGAACGGATTGCCAAACGGCAAGGCTCTTTGAGTCAGTATTAAATTAAATAAGGAAGAAAGGAACGTGTCTATGCTCAGTTCAGAAATTTCGCCGCCGCGCACGCAGACAGAAGCACAGGTGCGCGTCGAGAACATCTCTAAAGTGATTGCGAACAAAGCGGCTCGGGCCGTTATTCTGGACTCGATCTCGTTTTCGATTCCGCCTGGCAGCCTCTTTGCCATCAACGGCCCATCGGGAAGCGGTAAGTCCACGCTGCTCAATATCCTGACCGGCATCGACCGTCCAACTTCGGGGCGCGTCGTGTTCGCGGGCCAGGAACTGCGCAATATGAGCGAGAATAAGCTGGCGAAGTGGCGTGGGCGCAACGTTGGCATTGTCTTCCAGTTCTTCCAACTCCTGCCAACGCTGACGGCTCAAGAAAACGTCCTGCTGGCGCTGGAACTCGGTGGTCTGCTGCCGCGGCGTCAATGGAGCGAGCGATCATTAGCATGCCTGGAACTGGTCGGTTTGAAAGAGTTCGCGCGACGCCTGCCGGGCGAACTCTCCGGCGGCCAGCAGCAGCGTGTTGCCATAGCGCGCGCGCTGGCCAATGACCCGCCCGTACTGGTCGCCGATGAGCCGACCGGCAACCTGGACTCAAAGTCTGCCTTGCAGGTGTTTGAAATCCTTGAATCAATGACCCAACGCGAAAAAACGGTCATCTACGTCACTCATGATCGCGACTTAGCGGCTCGCGCCCGGCATCGCATCGACCTGCTCGACGGCCGCATCGTCACGCCTGTAGGCCCCGATTTATCGTGGGCATCGCCGGTTCATCGGCCTGGGAGGGAAAACTCATGACGGCGCTGACGAAAAAAGTCTTTAAGGATATTGGGCATCGCAAGCTGCGCACCATCCTGACCATCCTGGGCATTGCCATCGGCATCCTGGGCCTCTCGGCAATCAATATCGCCTCGAACCAGTTTCGCAGCAGCTTCGACTATAGCACCAACATCACGACGCAGCCCGATATCATCTTCTATACCTCTCCGACCAGCGCGTCGTTGGCGCAAACACTACAACAGCAGCCCAACGTCAAAATAGCGCAGGCCCAGGGGTACATCAATACTTCCTGGTATACCAACTCACTGCAACTGCCTTTGCGCATCATCGGCGTGGTCGATTTCCAGCATGTGCAGATCAACAAGTTCGAGCTGGTCGAGGGGAGTCTTCCCGGCCCGAATCAGATTTTGCTCGAATATAGTGATAAGGCGCTAAGCAACGTCGGCGTCGGCTCGCAAATAGCGGTGCAGATTGGTGGTTCGTATCGCAACCTGACCGTTTCCGGCTTTGCCCGCACAATGGGGCTGGCGTCTGCATCCATCGTGCAGCGCGCGCAGGGATATATGAACGAAAGTGACGTTGAAACGCTCTTCTCAACACCGGGCGTCACCTCGTTTCTCATCCGGCTGAATAACTACGACCAGCGGGACGCTACCGCGAAGCAGCTTGCGCAGGTCTTGAATGACCAGCACGTGCTGGTATTCGCCACCTATGTTGGCCGCGATACCAGCGTCTCAAGTGTCGCCGACGGTTTGTTTGCCATCATGAACGTCCTCTCGATTATCGCCATCTTGCTCAGCATCTGCCTGCTGCTGGGTACGGTCATGACGCTGGTCACGGAGCAGATTCCGTATATCGGCACCATGAAGGCTATTGGGGCGACGAGCGGCAAGGTGATGCGTCATTATCTGAGCCTGGTTGCCATCTATAGCGGCATCGGCACGCTCATCGGCCTGGCCATTGGCACATTTGGTGGCTATGCGCTTGCCAACTACCTCGGTGGACTGGTCGGCCTGGATATGGGGCCGCTGCAAATTACTCCTTCGCTGATTATCGAAAGCGTATTGATCGGTATAGGTATTCCGCTACTGGCAGCAGCTATTCCTGCTTACATTGGTACGCGCATCTCGGTTCGCCAGGCCTTGAGCGGTTACGGAGTGGAGAATGGCGCCGGGCAAACCGGCGGCTGGTGGGCGGCTCTCTCACGTCGTGCGTTGGGCATGTTGCCACAGACGATGCAGTTTGGCGCGCGCGGCCTCTTTCGCAAGCGTATTCGTACCGTCCTCACACTGCTGATCCTGATCATCTCAGCAGCAGCATTTCTCGCCGTGCAAACGGCCAGCTACTCCTTTAATACGTTCCTGGATCAGATATCCAGCACCTATCATTTCGATGTGCTGGCTGCCACCGCCGACCCGCATCCGTTCAGCACGTTCCAGCACGTCCTGAGTACCATACCCGGCATCACCCAGATTGAACCGTTGACCCAGGACCAGGTTTCGACGCAATGGGGCAATGCCGCGTTGACTGGTCTGCAAATCGATACCCGGCTCTATCAAAAGCAACTGGTCGCCGGTCGCTGGTTTAACAGTAGCGATCAAAACGTCGCCATCATCAGCCAGGATGCTGCCGCTAAATCGGGCCTCAAGGTCGGCGATTCGATCACCATCAGTATCAACTCGGCCAGCGCGACCTGGCGCATCATCGGCATCGCCACCGACTACAGCGGCATCGGGCCGGGCAATCTTGGCGTGGTGATCGCTCCCATCGCGCAAATCGACGACTTCATGCACCTGCCGTCGGACTACAGCGAATTTGCCATGATAGCGTCCTCGAATCACTCGACAACTGCCGTCGATGCGCTGGCAAATCGTGTCAATACCACCATGAGCGCCGCCGGCCTGCAGCCGAATGTCACTACATCCAACCAGTTTGTGCAGCAGAGCAAGAGTACGTTTCAGATTATCTACACCTTGCTTGATCTCGTGGCGCTCATTGTCGCCATTGTTGGGGCCATCGGACTCGCCAATACGCTGGCGATGAGCGTGCTGGAGCGCAGACGCGAGATCGGCATCTTGCGTTCCATGGGAGCGACCGGCAGGAAGGTTGCGCAGGTGTTCTGGACAGAAGGGACGGCGCTAGGTACCCTTTCCTGGCTATTGGCGCTGATTATCGGCATACCCGCCGCCTACGGCTTCGTGCAGGTACAGGCGCATTACCTGGCCCCCGTACCATTCTCGTTCAACTTTCTGAACCTGGTATGGATGCTGGTCATCATTCTGCTGATCGCCTCGCTTGCGAGTATCGGCCCCGTATTCAGCGCCGCTCGCGTGAAAATCGCCCAGACCTTGCGTTACGAGTGAATGAGAAAAAAAGGAGCTACGCATCATGAACAGGGACGAGAAGGAAGATACCACCATCTATAAAGTGGTCGTCAATGCCGAGGAACAATATTCAATCTGGCCTGCCGACCGTGAGAATCCACGCGGCTGGCGGGACGCGGGCAAAACCGGCTCCAGGAGCGAATGCCTGGACTACATCAAAGAGGTATGGACTGATATGCGCCCGCTCAGTCTGCGCTAACTGTAGGGGCCGATTGATCGCGCCCACCGCCGATTCATCGGCTCTGAAAGGTAACAGAACTCATTTGCCCCATAATTTGGGTTAAAAATATGGAGTAACGCCATGCCATCTCTATCGACAACAGCTACAACCGCCTGGATTTTTGGAGCAAGGCCCAATCCGCAGGCCCGCTTTCGCCTGTTCTGTTTCCCCTATGCTGGGGGCGGCGCGTCGATTTATCGCACATGGCTGAATGGATTGCAGGCCGAAGTCGAAGTCCTGCCGGTTCAGCTTCCTGGACGTGAGAATCGCCTGAAAGAGTCGCCTTTTGACCGGTTTGAGTCCTTGCTGGAGGCCCTTGTCGAGGCGCTGCATCCATTTTGTACCGTTCCTTTTGCGTTTTTCGGGCATAGCATGGGGGCGCTGGTCAGTTTTGAACTGGCGCGCTGGTTGCGCAGGCAGTATAGTCTCCTTCCGGTGCATCTTTTTGCCTCGGCCTATCGCGCCCCGCAAACACCGATTGTAGGGCCGCTGCTGCACACGCTGCCGGAGCCTGCCTTAGTTCAAAAATTGTTGCAACTCAATGGCACGAGCCGCGAGGTTCTGGAGAACGATGAGCTGCGGCAATTCCTGCTGCCCATCCTGCGCGCGGATTTTGCCGTGTGTGAAACCTACCATTATGAACCTCAAGAACCGCTCGCCTGCCCGATCACTGTCTTCGGCGGCTTGCAGGATACAAGGGTCAGTCGTTTTGAACTGGCTTTATGGCGCGAGCAGACCTGCAGCCGTTTCTCGCAGCGCATGCTCCCCGGCGACCACTTTTTCTTGCAGAGTGCCAGGGCCTCACTGCTGCAAATCATACGACAGGAACTGAATGCATACCTGATATCCTGATAAAGGAGAAACCATGTCGATACACATATCTGCGGAAGAAAATGCCTCGCTGGCCGAGTTGCAGCACACTCCGATTGATACGGTGCTGAACATCATCGACCAGGGGCTGGTGCATCTACCCTCGTACCGCGAATTATATTATCGCTGGGAACGCCAGCAGTGGCGCGCGCAGGATATCGACTTTGTGCCTGATCGCATTCAGTGGGAACTGATGCCGGATGAGGAGCAAGAGGAACACCTCTATAGCATCGCTTCCTTCTTCCAGGGCGAGGCGAGCGTCACAGATGCGCTTGCACCCTACGTGATCGCCATGCCCGAAGAAGAGATGCGCATCTATGTCACAACGCAGCTGGTTGACGAATCGCGGCACACCATCTTCTTCGCGCGTTTTTTCAGCGAGGTGCTTGGCATTGACGAAGGGCTTCTAGAAGAATCCCTGGCCTTCGCGCGCCAATATATGAATGTGCAGATGCGCTATATTTTGATCGACGCGCTTATGGAGATGGCCGACCGTATCCGCTGCCAGCCTGGCAATCTCCATCAATTGATCGAGGGCGTTACCCTGTACCACGTGATTATCGAAGGCACCATGGCTCTGGCGGGCCAGCGTAACCTTTTGGAGACCTATCGCCAGGATAACCTCTTCCCGGCCTTTCGCAGCGGCTTCACCGCCGTCGCGCGTGACGAATCGCGGCACGTCATATTCGGCGTGAAGTTCCTGCGCGATATGCTCAAACGCGACCCTGAACATGCACACGTAGTACGCGCCGCTCTCGAAAAATATGCTCCCCCGGCCCTGGCTGCGTTGCGACCACCCGATGACGTGATTCCATCGATGCTGGCCATGAATCTCGACCCCTGGACGACGCAACGGTACGGCCTGGAATCGCTGCGGAAAAAACTCAAAGTCATTGGTTTGTCTATGGAATTACCCGCTGTACCTGGATTCGAGGATGTTCTGTCAAAGAGTCAATGAGAGGAGCAATCTATGAATCCCATATTGATGGCTCCCTCGGATGTTGCCGATCTTACTACAGTCGAACTCCGGCAACTGGTAGATCAAATCGGCGGCACTCCTTTAAAGCCAGTAATACTTGTAATCGAGGGCAGAGCGCGCAAGGTCTATCTCAAACTTGAGGGCGCGAATCCAACCGGTTCGGTCAAGGATAGGACAGGCTCTGCCCTGGTAAGAGACCTGGAAGAGCGCGGCCTGCTCAAAAAAGGCTCGGTCGTGATTGAATCCACCTCAGGTAATCTGGGTGTGGCGCTGTCCATGCAATGTAAGGCCAGGGGCTATGATTTCATCGCCGTCGTCGATCCCAAGACTACACAGGAGAACATTACCAAAATGCAGTCGCTTGGCGCGCAGATCGATATGGTAAGCACTCCTGATGCGAATGGCGGCTACCTGCTCTCGCGCCTGGAACGCATACGTCTTCTATGCCGGTGCTTCTCGCATTATGTCTGGACAGACCAGTACTCCAATCCGGCAAACCCATTCATTCACTATACGACCACAGGGCCTGAGATGTATCGTCAGATGAACGGAAAAGTAGACGCGGTCTTCGTACCTGTCTCCACAGGTGGCACGCTTGCCGGTGTCGGGCGCTATTTTCGTGAATGCAGTCCATCGACCGCAGTTGTAGGAGTGGATGCTAAGGGGTCGGTCGTCTTCGGCACGCCACCCGCTCCACGCAGGCTGACCGGCATTGGTTCCTCGCGTCCTTCCAGCTTTCTCACGCGCGACCTGTATGATGTGCATATACTTGTGGGAGACGAAGAGGCTTTTGCCTGCTGTCGCGCCTTAGCTACCAGAACAGGCATTCGAGCAGGTGGCTCAAGTGGGGCGGTACTCGCAGCCTGCGCGCGCTATCTACAGCTTCATCCAGAAATACAGGACGTAGTCTGCCTCTGTGCGGACGATGGCAACAACTACGCCGCCTCGATTTTTAACGATGAATGGCTGCGGACGCATGGATTGTATGTTTCATCTGATTGCCCCTGGCCCATCCAGGATATACTTCGCGCTTAAAACACACTGTATGGACGCTATTCTCAAGGGAGCGAGCTATGATAAAGCATCAAGATGACCGGATTCTCTACCTGGCAAGCAGAGATGTGCAAGAGGTCTGTAAGGAAATCGATAGCGTGGCTGTGATACGCGAGGTGTTCAAGCTGCATGGTTCTGGCCAGACAATCCTTCCCGACGAGGCCTACCTGGGCTGGACAAACGCAAAAGGCGAGAGCGTCCGAAGCCTGAACATGCCGGCCTATGTAGGCGGCCCATTTGGCATGGCCGGAACCAAGATCATCAACGGCAATATCGCCAATCCTGCGCGCGGCCTACCGCGTGCGAGCGGATTGACGCTGCTTTTCGATCCGGTCACGGTGCGCGTCGTTTGTATGATGGAAGGCGCCTATATCTCCAGCCTGCGTACTGCCAGCGTCACTGCTCTCTCAGCAGACCTGCTGAAAGGCAGGGAGATACAGACCCTGGCCATCATTGGAGCAGGCGTGCTGGCTCGCGCGCACATCGAACTGCTCGTCATGCGACTTCCCGGCTTGCGGCACATACGACTATTCGACCTGGAAGAGCAGCGAATCGAGACGCTACAGCAACAAGTGGCTTTCATACTGAAATCGAGAGGCGTAGAGATGCAGGCAACGAAAACTGCTGAAGAGGCCATTCGCCCGGCGCAATTGATCGTCCCCGTAACCACGACGACCCAGGGCTACATCTCATATGACTGGCTGCAACCCGGCTCGCTGCTCGTCAACATCTCGCTTGATGACCCCTTGCCGGAAGTGGTACTTCGCGCCGATAAGGTAATCGTGGATGACTGGAACCTGGTGAAAAACGATCCTCGTCGCCTGGTCGGACGCATGTACCGGCAAGGGAAGGTCATCGGGCCTGACGATTCCATTGAAGCCACAGCAAGTGGCAGACGTCGCATCGATGCGCAGTTAGGCGAGATTGTCACCGGTGCGAAAGCAGGTAGAACCAACGAAAATGAGATCATCCTGGTCAATCCCTTCGGACTCGCCATCGAGGATGTCGCTCTGGCCATAGAAGTGTACCGGAAGGCGCGGAAAATGGGTATGGGCGTGGAGTTGGAACGATAGTACGTACTTGTTTTCTAAAAGGGTACGTTCACTTTTGCAATGTTAATGGTGGGGAGCATACAATAGGCTCATCTAAGCTACTGTTCAGATGAGCCTATTGTATGCTCCTGGTGAATCACACCCCGCTCCTCACCCCCGCAGCCTGCAAGAATCCCCTCTTCACCATAAACGAGAGATACGTCTGTATCAGGCTGGCATCGCCGGGCGGGCAGGTGATCGACGTGCCAGATAGGCCGAGCTGCGTATTGCGGTTGTCGAATTCCAGTTTGGGAACCGGGGCCTGCTCGGTTGGCGCTCGCTTCGGGAAAAGTGGGGCCAGGGGAGCCAGCGCGTTATCGGTCGAACCTTGTGTGGCACGTTCCAGTTCCGCGAGCCAGGCCTCGTATTCAAGCTGCCGAACTTCGTAGCCAGAGTCATTGATCCACTTAATCAGGTCGCTGACCCTGGTTGTAGAAGTATTGAAGAGGTGGAAGGCCTGGCCCAGCGAGGCTTTGCGCTTCGAAAGTGCGACGATGGCCTGGCTGACGTAGTCCACCGGGGTCATTTCCAGCGTTTCGTCCGCGACGAACATGGGAACGCTGCCAAGCTGGATACATCCCATAATCATGCGGCACAGCACATCGTCCGTTCTCCATGCTCCCGTCTTGCTGTGGCCCGTAATACGACCGGGACGGTAAATGGCGACGGGCAATCCACGCGAACGCGCCGTTGTCACCATCTTTTCGGCCACCCATTTGCTCTGCGCGTAGCCCCCGCGCATATGGGCGCCATGCTCGTCGATAGGCTCCTGCTCTTTAACGCGCCGCACGGTTGGAGAATCCATATGAGAGTAGACGCTGAGGGTCGAGACGTAGTGCAGCGGCTTGATCTTACCGTGCGCTGCCAGCCGTATTACTTCCTGCGTGCCAAGCACATTTGACGCCTTTAGCTCCGAGTACGGGTAGAGCATGTTCACCAGCGCGCCATTGTGATAAATGACATCCAGCCGATTCGCGAGCTCCTCGAATGCGTGCCTCGAAAGGCCCAACAATGGTTGAGCCAGATCGCCGGGTATCGGTTTGATGCGCTCGCGATAGGCCGGTTGCCAGAGCAATAAGCCGGTAAGGCTGCGTTCCAGTTTCTTCATGCCCTCCTCGGTATTGGCGGCACGCACAAGACAATAGATATCCGCGGATGTCTGGCTCAGAAGTTCCGCCAGTAAAAAGGCTCCCAGGAAGCCGGTGGCGCCCGTCAGCAGGATGTGCGCGGGAGTGGCAGTCAGTTCGCCCGGCCAGACTTCAGGGCAGACCGCGAGATCGAGCGCGGCTTCGCTGTGCATATCGAAGGTGGGCAACTGCGTCTCCGCTGCCGGCGACCAGAGAGAGGCTTCATGTTGTTGGCGGCTCAACATCTCGGCCAGCGCCTCAATTGTCCTGCCCTGGAAGATGGCCGCCAGCGGCAGGCGTTTCCCGAACTGCTTTTCGATCTGAGATACCAGGCGCACCGTCAAGAGGGAGTGACCGCCGAGGTCAAAGAAATCGTCATGCACTCCGATACGCTCCACACCCAGTATCTCGCTCCAGATGGCTGCCAGTTCCTGTTCGATAGGTGTGCGTGGGGCCACGTATGCTACCGCCAGTACCGGCCTGGATTCATCGGGAACGGGTAGGGCTTTACGATCCAGCTTGCCATTGGGCGTCAGGGGAAGAGAGTGCATGAATACCCCCGCGGATGGCACCATATAATCGGGCAATTTCTCTCGCACGAAGTGCTGCAATTCCTCAAAGGAGATGGACTCTTCGGCGTGCAGCACGACGTAGGCTACCAGGCGCTTATCTCCCTCGACATCTTCGCGCGCCACCACGACCACATCGCGCACCGCTGGATGCTGGCCCAGTACGGTTTCGATCTCCCCCAGCTCGATGCGGTAGCCACGCAGTTTGACCTGGTGGTCGACGCGACCCAGGAATTCTAACGTGCCGTCAGGCCGGTAGCGAGCCAGGTCTCCCGTCTTATAGAGCCGCGTACCACCCTGAGATTGGGATGCAGTGAAATCGTTTGCATCGAAAGGATTGGGTATGAACGTTTCAGCCGTGCGCCGGGGGTCTGCCAGGTAGCCGCGACCGACTCCCGCGCCGCCAACATACAATTCGCCCACCACGCCAATTGGCACCGGCCTCAAGCGGCGATCCAGCACATACAGCCGCGTATTGTTCACGGCTCGTCCAATCGGCATGTAGCCCTCGGACTCAGCAGGAACTTCATAAATCGAATGGTGCGTCACGTCGTCGGAACACTCGGTCGGGCCGTAGGCATTCATGAGCGGGCAATGGGGATAAAGGGCCAGCCAGCGGCGGCACAGGTCGGTGGGCAGCGCCTCGCCGGTAGGAACGAGCCAGCGTAATTCACGCAAATTCGGGCGAGTTTCCGCACTGCCTTCGTAGATCTCCAGCATGGCGCGCAGCAGCGAGGGAACGGTTTCCAGAATGCTCACACTATCTCGCTCGACTTCGATGAGCAGCCGCGTGGGGTCGTGCGCGATCTCGTCGGGGTAAATGCGCACGCTGCCGCCGACCAGCAGAGCGGCCAGCATTTGCCAGACGGAGATATCGAAGCACTGCGAGGCTGTCTGGGCCACAATGTCGGTATCGGTCAATTCTAGCGCGTCGATTTTCGCGTAGAGGTGATTGATCATGCCGCGCTGCTCGACCATCACGCCCTTTGGCGACCCGGTCGAACCTGAGGTGTAGATGACATAGGCCAGGTGGCCAGGGGTATTGCGAACCGGCAAGTTTTCCGTCATCTGCCCTTCTTCGCGGAAATCGTCAAGGTAGACGATTTCCGGGCGCGTCTCCGGCTCCATCTGCTCTATGACTTCTGAAAGCGTGGGGGCGAATTCGCGTGTAGAAAGGATGATGCCACACCTGCTATGTTCGAGGACGTGACGCAGGCGGGCCGGTGGATGATGCGGATCAAGTGGCAGGTAAGCGCCTCCCGCTTTGAAAACGGCCAGGATGGCGGTCAGCAGAGGGATGCCGCGTGGGGCAAGTAGAGCGACAAGTGTGTCCGGCCCAAAAGTACGTGTCATGCTGAGCGCAGCGAAGAATCTGGGTTGGGGTAGGCCGAGATTCTTCGCTGCGCTCAGCATGACATGAGCTACCGCGTTGGCTCGCCGGTTCAATTCGGCGTAGGTCAGCTGCTCTTGCCCGCACGTCACGGCTAGCGCTCCTGGTGTTTGTTCGACCTGCGCCTCGAACAATTCAGCGAAGCAGTACTGTGAAGGGTAATCGACCGCGGTATCGTTCCACTCGACCAGCAATTGCTGTAGCTCTTGCTGTGGCAGGAAGGAGAAGTCTGTGATGCGCTTTCCGGCATCGCTTATGATTTCTTGTAGCAGCGTCAGATAATGCTGCTGCATGCGCTGGATGGTTGGAGTATCGAACAGGTCCGTGTTGTAGCGCAGTTCGCCGATAAGCTCATCGCCTCTTTCCCACATCGTCAGGTCCAGGTCGAACATTGCAGGCTCGTCGTCCAGAACTAAATTCTGCTGCTTGCTCGCTGCGATTGCATCCCCTTTCCTCAAGCCCGCTGTTTCGCTATCAAGTTTTAAGGCGCTCAAGGTCAGTCCCGGCAGGCTTACCTGGCCACGCGGGACGTTTTGCAGCGCGAACATCACCTGCGTCAGCGGATTGCGGCTCAAATCGCGTTCCGGCTGGAGTTCTTCCACCAGCTTTTCAAAAGGCAGGTCCTGGTGATCGTAGGCGCCGAGGGTGACTTCGCGTACCCGTTGCAATACTTCACGGAAGGTTGGATTGCCGGAGAGGTCGGTACAAAGTGCCAGGGTGTTGATAAAGCAGCCGATCAGGCCCTCAAGTTTCCTATCGGTGCGCCCGGCGATAGGGATGCCAACGACGATGCGCTCCTGTTCCGTGTAGCGATAGAGCAGAGTTTTGAAGGCGGCGAGCAGGGTCATGAAGAGCGTGACTCCCTCGCGGCGGCTGAACGCTCTCAATGCCTCGGTTAATTCTGCCGGCAAAACGACCAGTTGGGCCGCGCCACGAAATGTTTGTACGGCGGGACGCGGCCTGTCGGTGGGAAGTTGCAGAACAGGAAGACCGGTCAGTTGCGATTTCCAGTAATTCAACTGTTCTTCCAGCACTTCGCCCTGGAGCCAGTTCTGCTGCCAGATGGCATAATCGACATATTGGATGGGCAATTCCGGCAGCGGCGATGGTTGCCCGTAGACATTGGCGGTATAGAGTTCGCATAGTTCGTGAAACAGAATCTCCATCGACCAGGCATCGGAGACGATATGGTGCATGGTGATCATCATGGCGTGATCGTCTGGAGCCAGCTTCAGCATCGTTGCGCGCAGCAAGGGACCGCGGCGCAGGTCAAAAGGCTTGCGAATTTCCTCTTTAATCAGGCGGCGCAGCTTGATCTTCTGCACGTCCTGTGAAAATCCCTGCAAGTCCAGTAGCGGCATGCTGAAGGATATGCGGGGAGCAATGGCCTGTACGAGGATGCCTCCCACCACTCTGAATGTTGTACGCAGCACCTCGTGGCGGCGGATGATCTCGCGCAGTCCGTTCTCCATTGCCGCCACATTCATTTGCCCGGTCAGGCGTACCGTCATGGGAATGTTATAGACGCCTGGTTCCCATTCATTCAGAAACCACAGCCTGCTCTGGGCAAACGACGCGGGGAAAAAGGAGAGTTCCTCTTCCCGTACTTCAGATTCGTGCTGCCTGCTGTCACCATTATAGGTGCTGTTTGTGGCTGTTGTATCAGTGAAAGATTCCATCATATTCATCCTTTCGACAGTACAGCATCCAGATGGTCGTGTTCATCTCTTACTGGCCCTCTTCTTCTAAAGGTGATCGCTGGATACGATGCGCTTCCCTGGCAACCGCTACAAGCGAGGGCTTGCGCAATTCATCAGTGCGAGTCTTCATCTTTTCGATGGCTTCCGCGACTCCTGCAATGGTGGGTGTCTTAAAGAGGACGCGCAAGGGCAATTCTACCTCGAAGGCATCGCGGATGCGCGCGACGACCTGGGTGATGAGCAGCGAATGCCCCCCGGCCTCAAAGAAGTTATCGTGAATGCCGATGCGCTCGACTTCAAGCACGTCGCGCCATATTTTCGCTAGCTCCTCCTCGGTAGGCGTGCGCGGCGCTACAAATGCTGCCTGTGAAAGCGCATCGACCTGATCCGGCGCGGGTAGTGCCTTGCGATCCAATTTGCCATTCGCCGTCAGCGGTAGGGCGTGCATCATGACGAAGGCCGAGGGAACCATATACTCCGGCAGTATATCTTTCATATAGCCAGATAACTCGTCACTCTGAAGATTCTGTCCCGGCTGTGGAACGATGTAGGCGATGAGGCGCTGGTTGCCAGGAGTGTCCTCGCGTACCAGTACGGCGCACTCGCGAATGGCAACGTGCCGACTCAACACGGCCTCGATTTCTCCTAACTCGATGCGGTAGCCGCGCAGTTTGACCTGGTGATCGATGCGCCCAAGGAATTCCAGTGTGCCATCGCTGCGGTAACGAACCAGGTCACCGGTTTTATACAGGCGCGCGCCTGATTCATTGCTGAATGGATCGGGAATAAAGGCCTCTGCTGTGCGCGCTGCCTCTCCCAGGTAGCCACGTCCAACGCCTGCGCCGCCAACATACAGCTCCCCGCTGACTCCGACCGGCACCGGCTGTAACATCGCATCCAGCACATAAGTGCGCATATTGGGAATGGCGCGTCCGATGGGTATCGTTCTCTCCGTTTCGGCGGGTGGCCGGGAGATGGCGTGATGCGTCACATCGTCGGAACACTCGGTCGGCCCATAGGCATTCATGAGCGGGCAGTGAGGATAGCGTTCCAGCCAGCGGTGGCAGAGGTCTACCGGCAGTGCTTCGCCTGTTGGAATGAGCCAGCGCAGGGACGAGAGCGCGGGTTTGCCGGTTGCATCAGCTTCCGGTGCGTCCAGCATAGCGCGCAGCAGCGAGGGGACGGTTTCCAGAATGCTGATCTGCCATGATTCCACCTCGGAGAGCAGGCGCGCGGGGTCATGCGCGATCTCATCAGGCAAGATGTGTACCTGCCCACCGACCAGCAGGGCGGCCAGCATTTGCCAGACGGAGATATCGAAGCATTGCGAGGCCGTTTGCGCCACATCGTCTGCATCAGTCAGTTGCAGCGCGTCGATTTTGGCAAACAGGTGGTTCAGCATGCCGCGCTGCTCGATCATGACACCCTTGGGCGTGCCGGTGGAACCGGACGTGTAGATGACGTAAGCCAGGTGGTGCGGCTCTGCCACTGGCTGCAAATTCTCCATACCTTGCCAATGCCGATCCAGCATATCTTCAAGCGTAAGTATCTGGGGGCGTTCAGCGAGTTCCGTTACGGTAGCGTTGATTTGAGCAACAAATGACTGAGAGGTAAGCACAAGGGCCGTGTGGCTATGTTCTATAATGTGGCGCATGCGAGCAGGCGGGTGATGTGGATCAAGTGGGAGATAGGCGCCGCCTGCTTTAAAGACGGCCAGGATAGCAGTCAGCAAGTCGATGCCGCGCTCGGCAAGCAGGCCAACGAGCGTATCCGGGCCGACTCCCAGCGCGCGCAACTCGTGAGCAAGCCCGTTGGCACAGCGGTTCAATTGCCGGTAGGTAAGAGCCTCCTGCTGGCAGACGACAGCTATAGCGTTTGGGGTGCGCTCGACCTGGGCCTCGAAAAGGGCAGGGAAACATTGCGCGATGGGATAGGCCTTTTCAGTTGCGTTCCACTCGTTGAGCTGTTGTTCCAGTTCACTTTCAGAAAGCAGTGGAAAGGCAGTAATTTTCTGCTCGGGATTGGCGACTATCATTTCCAGCACGCGCTGGAAGTGCCCGGCCATGCGCTCTATCGTGGACGCTTCAAACAGGTCGGTACTGTATTCGATGAAACCGGTCAATCCCTCTGGTGTTTCTTGCAGACACAATGAGAGATCGAACTTGGCGGTGTTGTTTTCTAGCGCGACCTGGCTGATGGTGAGTCCGGCCAGTTCCTGGTCGGCCAGGGGCATATTTTGCAGGATGAACATGACCTGGAATAAGGGATTATGGCTCAAGCTACGTTCAGGCTGCAAATCCTCGACCAGCTTCTCGAAAGGCAGGTCCTGGGAATCGTAGGCGCCCAGCGTGACCTGGCGCACACGTTTGAGCAGCGCACGGAAGCTGGGATGACCGGCCAGGCTGGTACGCAGCACCAGTGTGTTGACAAAACAACCAAGCAATCCCTCAAATTCGGGACGGGTACGCCCGGCAATAGGCGTGCCGATGAGCAGGTCTTCCTGGCCCGAATAGCGATAGAGCAATACCTGGAAGGCAGCCAGCAGCGTCATGAACAGCGTGACGCCTTCCTGCCGGCTCAGGGCCGATAATTCCTGACTCAAAGATAAAGGCAGTCGCAAGGGCAGGCGTTTGCCCCGGTAGGTTGAGACGGCGGGCCGGGGATGATCGGCGGGCAATTCCAGGATGGGAAGATCGCCACTCAGTTGCCGTTTCCAGTAGGCCAATTGCCGGTCGAGGCGGCCAGATTCCAGTTCGCGTCTTTGCCAGCGCGCGTAGTCGGCGTATTGCAGCTTCAACTCTGGCAGGGGTGGTGTCTGCCCGGCAGCAAACGATGAATAGAGGACACCGATTTCTTTGACGAAGACCTCTGCCGACCAGCCATCGGTGATGATATGGTGCATGATGGTGAGCGAGACGTGTTCCTGCTCGTCGAGTTGCAAGAGGACGGTGCGCCAGGGCATCTCTCTTTCGAGATGGAATGGGCGCTCCAGCTCTTCTTTCACCTTCCTCTGTACAGCGGCCTCGCGTTCTGCCGCCGGTATGCCGCGCAGGTCGATGAAAGGCAATGTCAGATTCAGGTGAAAGGTGGGATCGATGACCTGCACGGCCTGCCCATCGATCATCGGAAAGGTGCTGCGCAGGATTTCGTGCCGGCGCGTGATCTCTCTTGCGGTCTGCGTGAGCGCCTCGACGTTCAACTTGCCGCGCATATAGACGGCTATTGGCTCATTGTAGGCGGAACTTTCTGGCTCCAACCGCTGTAAGAACCAGAGTCGCTGCTGCGCGAACGATAATGGTGCCGGGCCGCGCTCTTTTTCCTGTGATGGCTCGATTTCAGGCGGTTCAAGGGTTGCTGTCCTGCCTGCGGGAGATGCCGGAACGCGCATATAGCGCAGGCGTTTTTCCAGCAGCGCCTGCTTCGCGGCGGAAAGCTCGGCGCGTCGTTTCAAGAAGGTATCCTCTGTATTCATAGCTGCTCTCTTCTCTTTTCAAACGCTGGCCGATCAATCGGCGATGGGCGCGATGAATCGGCCCCTACCTTGGCTGGCCGATGAATCGGCCCATACACGACTGGACAGCGTGGACTGATGTTTGTCTATTCAACAATCACCCGCACGTAGGGTGGAAATGGCTGGATATGGCTCAGATCATTTTCGAAAATCACCAGGTTGCCGTTCTGCTCTACCTCTTTGAACCCACCAAATTTGTAGGTGATGTACATCATGCGGTTGCGGTCGGTTGGTACGAATTCGGCGCGCAGTCGCACGCCCGCGTCCTTTGCCTGGTGCAACAGGTAGTTGATCAGGATGGTTCCGACGCCACGCGACATGACGCGGCACGACATCAGCAACAATTTGATGGTCCATACCTCCGGCATGCATTCCAGCAGAGCCAGCCCGATCTTGCCATATGTGCCGAATCGGTCATCGAGGCCGGCTATGAACAGTTTGTGCGTGTCCGATTGCCGGAAGGCGTTCAGTTCCTCGTAGGAGTAGGTGTAGCCGGTCGTGTTCAACTGGTGCGTGCGCACGGTCAGTTCTTCCGCGCGCCGCAGGTCCTCTTCTCGTGCTTCGGCGAGAGTAAAAACCATGTCCAGCGTGGCAAGGAACGCCTCGTTGGGACCGTTGAAGGCTTTTTCGGCCCTGTCCCGTTCGATATCGCTCAGGTACATCAACCGCCGCTTGCGCGAGTCTTCAGTGATAAAGCGCGGATTCATTTCAGGCATAGCCAGTATCGTACCAATGTCCCGCGCATTGATGCATAATACCTGGGGCAGCGTAAAAGCTATCTCTGCCAGTTCGAAATCCGAATCGTCAACAAATGCGAGCGTATCGATGCCGATATTAATCGACTGCGCAATCGATTTGAGCGAATCGGCCTTGGAATTCCAATGGATTTGCGGGTAGAGAAAATACTCGCGGATGCCAAGTCCCTCGAGCTTGCACATAGCTATGTCATATTCGTTTTTACTGGCGATGGAGTTCAAAATGCCCCGTTCGTCCAGGGTCTTGATGACATGTATGACCTCGTCTCGCAATAAGACCTGTTCATCCTCTAACAATGTCCCATCCCAGAGCGTGTTATCGAGGTCCCATACCACGCACTTGATCGATTGTTTCTTTGCCTGGCTAGAAGCCTTGCCCGGCATTTGCTCGCTGCTCTCGATTGAATCTGCCGCGGCAAGGTTCTGAACCGCGTTGCCCGCCATCGTTCTCGCTCCTTTCTTAGTTGATCAGTCGCTATGCATTTAATTTGAGCATGACTGAGTTGCCTGTGAGGCCTGTTTCCTGGTAGCCATATCTGGCGATGGTGATCTGCTGGATTTGCGTACTGCCCTCGATAATCTCCATGACCCGCGAGTCGCGCAGGTATCTCTGCACGGAGTATTCTTCGCTGCAGCCGTTGGCGCCATGAATCTGTACCGCGTCGTTGGCGGCCCTGGCAGCGATGGTAGAGGCGAAGTACTTGGCAATCCACGTCTCCATGATGGTTTCCGGGTCGCCGCTCTCCTTTAGATACCCGGCCTTACAGCACAGCAGGCGGGCAGCTTTCACATTCGTAATCATATCCGTAATCATTTGCTGGATGAGCTGGTGTTCCTTGAGGTAGGCATCGAACTGCCTGCGAGTGCTTGTGTACTTGAGCGATGCCTCCAGGCAGGCTTGAGCAATTCCGACGCATCCCCACGCCACACTATACCTGCCTATATCAAGGGCCGAGGTCGCGACCGACGCCAGGCCGAACCCCTTGCCACCAAGGAGATTCTCACGCGGTATGCGGCAATCATTCAGGCGAAGTTCTGCCAGCATCGACGCCCTTGTACCCAGCATGCCCTTAATAGGCCTTCTTGAGAATCCCGGTGCGTTCTTATCTACCAGAAACGCGGAAACTCTGCCATCGCATTGCGCGAAAATCAGGAAGAGGTCGGCGATTTGCCCATAGGTTGTCCATTTCTTTGTGCCGTTGAGAACATAGTAATCGCCGTCGAGCCGCGCTGTTGTCTCGATACTTTTGGCATCGCTGCCGGCATTGGGCTCGCTCAGGCCAAAAGCTCCAAGCATTACGCCACTGGCCAGGTCCGGTAGCCAGCGTGCTTTCTGTTGCTTGTTGCCCCAGCGCAGTATCGCGTGTGATACCATGCTATGCACGGTCAGCAGGCTGCGGATGGAAGAACACCCGCGCCCCAGTTCTTCATTGAGCAGGCCGAAGGTAATCATATCCATGCCGCTGCCACCATACTCCGGTGGAGTGAGCGCCCCCAGAAATCCTTTCTGCGCTATCTTCTCAATCAAGCCAGGCGGAGTATATTCCTCCCGGTCGTTTTGATCGGCAATAGGGATGATCTCTTCTTCCACGAAGGCGCGAAATGTCGCCTGTGCCTGCTTCTGTTCGGGTGTGAGTTCGATTTTCATGATCGTTTGGCCTTATACCGTCATTTGTGTTGTCGTCTTGCGCTCAACCAGGTGTACGATAGCGTTGATGGTGCGGAAATTCTCGATATCCAGGTCTTCGTTTTCAACGCTGATGCCGAACTCGTTTTCTACGAACAGCACCAGTTGCATGGCGAACAAGGAGTTGACAAAGCCCATCGCGAAGATGTCCTGGTCATCTCCCAGGTCAATGTTTTGAAAAAAGCGTGCCAGGAATGCCTTTGTTTTGCTGCGAATGTCTTCCATTGTGTTGCCTTTCTTTTCTATGAGTAGCTGTAAAAGCCCTTGCCGCTTTTGCGACCATAAAGCCCCGCATCTACCATCTTTTTGAGCAGGGGGCATGGACGATATTTGCTATCGTTGTAGCTTTCGTACAGCACTTCGATGGAGTAGAGGATGGTGTCGAGGCCGATCAGGTCTGCTGTTTCCAGCGGCCCCATTTTGTGGCCGAAACACGATTTGAAAATCTTATCCACGTCCTCTGCCGGGGCCACCTGGTCCTGTACGAGGAAAATGGCTTCGTTGACCGTGAGCATCAGCACGCGGTTCGAGACGAAACCTGGCATATCATTGACGATTACGCACTCTTTGCCCATGCCTGCCAGCAGATTGCGCGCGGTCGCAATCGTCTCTTCCGAAGTGTGGTAGCCGCGAATGACTTCGACCATCGACTTCATCGGGACGGGGTTCATGAAGTGCATGCCAATGACCTGTGACGGGCGATGCGTTACAGAGGCGATGCGCGTGATGGAGATGGCGGAAGTGTTAGCGGCAAATACGCAGTGAGCCGGGCATACCGCGTCGAGTTGCCGGTGTACTTGCTGCTTGATCTCCCATTTTTCCGTCACATTCTCGATCACGAAATCCGCGTCGGCGAACGGCGCGTAATCGTGAGTATAGGTGATGCGCTCAAGGATGGTATCGATGCTCTCCTGGCCCGCGCCTTTATTGAAGAGCCGCGAGAAGCGCACATTCTTGGTGATTTCATCGCGTGCATGTTTCAGGATTTCGTCCGAAACATCCAGGAGAATCACCTTATAACCGGACTGGGCCAGGTTCTGTGCGACACCCACGCCCATCACCCCGCTTCCCACCACACCTACGATGCGTATATCCAACTTCAGACCTCCTTCCAATAGTGAACTACTATACATCTTCTTATAGCCATTTGCTCCTGCCTCCTATCGCGGCAATTCATAGGGCGGATCAACGGGCAACAGGTAGCTTGTCCTTTCACAACCCATTCGAGGGTACTGAAACTATACAAGGCTCTGTACCTCGTTTTCATCCAACTGTTCGATTTCTTCTATGAGTTTGAGCTTGATGGCGAGGGCCAGTTCGGCAACGGTTGGCGACTCGAAAAGCATTGCCAGCGGTAAATCGACCTGGAAGGCCGAACGCAGGCGCGAGATCAATTGCGTACCCATCAACGAGTGCCCCCCTAGCTCAAAGAAATTGTCCTGGATGCCGACCTGCTCGATACCAAGTACCTGCTGCCAGACCTCGAGAATCTGCTGTTCAAATTCGTCGTTCGGCGGCACGTATTCTGTCGAAAGATGCGGCCTGGCCGCCCCTGATGGTCTGCCCGCGCTGCCTGCCTGGTTTGCATCGTGCTGGCCCTCCATGCGTATCCATTGCCGGATGCGCTCCTGCAAGTCTCCGGTGGAGTTGACCAGGTGACTCATGCCGCTTGCAATGACGCGCGTGAAGGCCTCCACCCCCTCCTCAGGTGTCATAGCATAGAGCGCGACTGTAGCGCCTAACATGCCGTGCGCGTCTTCCTTGACCTGCCACGTATCCCAGTTCATGCTGATCCATGGCGTTGTCGATAGGCGGTTGTGCCTGTGTACGAATGCATCCATAAAGATGTTTGCTGCCGTGTATGCTACGAAGCCCAGGCCACCCAGCACTGCCGAAAGCGAGGAGAAGAGCAGGCAGAAGTCGAGTTCCAGGCCGTCAAGCGCCTCCTCAAGGGCGAAAAGACCATGCACTTTAGGCCGGAAGTGCATCTCGCACTCGGTAGAGCTGATCTCGGAAACCGTCTTGAAGGCCGATTCTGCCGAGATACCGGCGGCATGAATCACGCCGTGCAGCATCCCAAAGCGCGTAATTGTGGCATCAATGACTGCCCGCATCTGCGCGCTATCCGCCACATCTGCCTGCCGTACCAGTATTTCAGCTCCCATAGCTTCTAGTGCTTGCAGGTGCCGGATCTTGCGACTGGTAATATCCTCTGCTGCATGGCCGGCTAACCATGCGTCCCACGTATCTCTTGCCGGGAAATCGGAACGCCCCACCAGCACCAGTCTGGCCTGCACCTGCTTTGCCAGGTATTCCGCCAGTACTAATCCAATGCCGCCCAGACCGCCGGTAATCAGATACGCTCCCCCCACTCGCAGGGACAGCGGCCTGTCCCTGTCCCTACAGAACGCTGCTTCAGCGGCTTCCAGGCGTACCGGCTCAAATGCCTGCACCCAACGTTCGCCATCGCGATAGGCGACGATGAGATCGGTAGCCGGGGCCGCGCATTCGGCCATCAACTGATCGACGAGCTGTGAGTCTAGTAAATGCTGGTAATCGGTAACTGCCAGGTCGATGCTGCGGCAGAGCATATTCAGGTTTTCCTGTGGGATGACCTTGCATGCTCCCAGGATGGTGGCCTTTTCCGGCTGCAAAGCCTCCTGGCCCGTTACTGATTGCATATGGTTGGAGAGGACGATGATTTGCATTGATTCGTCGTAGACCTGCGCAGAAAGGGCTTGCGCAAGATATATCAGGCTATAAAAGCCCTCCTCCTGCCTGGCCTGAAACTGTTCTGAACGGGCATAGGCCGGCGGTGTATCCAACGCCTGATTTTCGCGTGTGATGCTCCAGCAATGCAAAACGGTTTTCGGCATGCGCCCGCTGGCCTGCAATGTTTTGCAGAGGGTGATGTAGTCGGCCTTGTGCTGGGGCCGGATTGAGAAGAGGGCGCTACCAAGCTGCCGGAATTGCATCCCTGCCTGCACGCGCACGACCGTGTGTCCATCTTGTTCTAACCGCCAGGCTATTTCCTCGGCAAGCCGGGTATTGTCGAGAAATATCAGCCATGGGTCGCGTATTTCCCCGGTGTGTGTTCCGGACAAGGGCGCCTGTTTCCAATAGGGCTTATAGAACCAGTCAGCGATGTCGGGCTTTTTGCCTTTTGCAGGCTCGGAGGGCCGATCAATCGGCGATGAGCGCGCGGGATTCTTCGCTTCACTCAGAATGACATCGAAGGCGCGCCTGGGAGTTGGTTCGATCCAGTATCGCTGGCGTTCGAAAGGATAGGTGGGCAGGGACAGGCGCTGGCGGCGCTCACCGGCATAATAGCCCGTCCAGTCGATGTTCACTCCTGCCATCCAGAGCTTGCCGAGCGTGTGCAGCAAGTATGCCTGGTCGGACTGCCGCTCGTAAATCGATGGCAGCGTGGCATGCACCAGGGCTATGCGTTCGTTGTTGCATTGCTGCCTGGCAAACGAAGCCAGCGATTGACCGGGGCCGATTTCCAGCAGCGCGTGTTCTGTTTCCTCGAGTAAGTGTGCGATGCCCTCTGCAAACTGGACGGTGCCACACATATGCTCGGCCCAGTATAAGGGACTGGTTGCCTGCTCGTCCGTGATCCATGTCCCTGTCACATTGGAGATATACGGAATCTGAGGCGCGTGCAGTCGTATGCTGCGCGCGATCTCTGTCAGGGGCTGCTTGAGCGATTGCAGCATTGTGGAATGAAAGGCGTGCGTCGTCTCCACGTGGCGGAAAGCGATTTCCTGTTCCTCCAGGCGCTCTGTTAACATCTCGATAGCTTCTAGCGGCCCGGCAAGCACGCAGGTATTGGGGGCGTTGATGGCGGCCAGGCAGATCTGCTCATCCAGGAAGAGTTGCACCGTCTCCTTTGACATCGCAACCGCCAGCATCGCCCCAGCCGGCATTTCCTGGATAAGCTGTGCCCGCCGCGCTACTAGCAGCAGCGCATCCTCAAGCGAAAGGACGCCTGAGAGGCACGCCGCCACGTACTCACCCAGGCTATAACCGATCATCGCCCTGGGTTGGATGCCCCATTGCATCAATAGCTGGGCCAGCGCGTACTCGATCACGAATATGGCAGGTTGCGCCAGGGCCGTTGACTTGAGCCGTTCGGAAGCATCAACAGCATTTTCGGCCCGCTGCTTCCGGCTATAGGAGGTGTAGGGGCTAGATTGTTCGCGACCTGGGCGAGGCCAACTTTCAATCCTCTCGCGTCCCGGGTGGGGCTTACCCGTCATTGCTTGCGAGGATGCCGATCCAGTATGCCGCCCGTTGCGCCCCAGCAGCGACCGCAAATCAGGTGCGTGTTGTCTTTGCGCTAGTGAGCCATTTGATCGCTCTGCTTCCCATCCTGCCGGGTAGATCACCTCTCGCAAATCAATACCCATCAAGGGCTTAAGAATATCCGAGCAGCGATCCACCGCTTCACGAAAGGTTTTTTCGTTTAAATAGAGTTCGTGTGCCATGCCTGCGTATTGCTCGCCTAACCCCGCGAACATGAACATGACGCCGCGATCTTTGAATGCCTGATAGGTTGATTGAGTGCTTTGCAGGGCTTTTATCGCCCCGGCGGAATCCTGGCATACGGCTATCTGCCGGTAATTAAAGGCGCTGCGACCCACCTGTAGCGTGTAGGCGATATCCGCCAGATTCGCCTCCGGGTGCTGCTCTAAGTAGTGCTGGAGATTGCCAGCGGCCGTTTTGAGTGCCGGCGCCGTTTTTGCGGAGAGCAGCAGCAGTTGCCATGGTCGCGACTGGCTGACCGGCGCGAGGGCCGGAGCCTCTTCCAGCACCACGTGCGCGTTGGTGCCACCAAGTCCAAAGGAACTGACTCCGGCACGCCTGGGAGCGCCATGAGCAGGCCATTGCGCGAGCTGCGTATTGACATAAAACGGGCTGTTTGCCAGGTCGATATCGGGACTGGTGCGCTCGAAGTTCAGGCTGGGTGGGAGCTGCTTATGGTGCAGGGCCAGGCTGGTTTTGATCAGTCCGGTAACGCCGGAAGCGCGGTCGAGGTGTCCAACGTTGGGTTTGACGGAGCCGATGGCGCAGAAGCCTTTTTTCTGCGTGTTCAGCGCGAAGGCTTTCTGCATGGCCGCCAGTTCCACGGCATCGCCCAGCATGGTTGCCGTCCCGTGTGCCTCGATGTAGCTGATGGTTTCTGCCGGTACGCCTGCATTGCCGATTGCTTCCGCGATAACCTCGGTCTGCCCGTCAAGTCCCGGCGCCGTATAACTGACGCGCACGCTGCCATCATTATTGACCGCCGAACCGCGAATCACGGCATAGATGTAGTCGCCATCCTCTATCGCCTCATCCAGGCGTTTGAGTACGACGACACCGGCTCCGTTACCCATCACGCTGCCCTGCGCCTTCGCATCGAATGTGCGACACTCGCCGTCGGGTGAAACGATGCCGCCTTCCTTATAGATATAGCCGCTGACATGCGGCACCTGGATGGCAACACCCCCGGCCAGCGCCATATCGCATTCATAATTCAGCAGGCTCTGGCAGGCTAGATGCACGGCCACCAGCGAGGTAGAACAGAACGTTTGCACGCTGATGCTGGGGCCTTTGAGATTGAATTTGTAGGAAACCGTCGAGGCCAGCGCGTCCCTATCGTTGCCAATCGCTACCTGCAAGGGGTCGATGATATCCAATAATTCGGGGTTGCCGTACAGGTTGTTCAACATGTAGGTGCTGAAACCGGAGCCGGCGAATACCCCCACCAATCCACGATAGCGTTCAGGGTCGTATCCGGCGCGTTCCAGGGCTTCCCAGGCGCATTCAAGGAAGAAACGCTGCTGGGGGTCGGTGATCTGTGCCTCGCGCGGCGCGTAGCCGAAAAAGGCTGCGTCGAACAGGTCAATGTCTTCCAGCACTGCCCCCGCTTTGACATAGTTCGGCAGCTTGAGCAGTTCGGGGTCTACACCGGCTGCCAGCAGCTCGTCATCAGAGAAGGAGCGAATGGACTTCACGCCGGAAGCCACATTGTGCCAGAATTGCTCGATATCACGCGCTCCAGGAAAACGGCCCGACATGCCGATGATGGCGATACCCGCGAATGCTGGCGTGTTGTTTGTCGTATCCATTTCATGTATGCTCATCTACTCCCCCTTTACCTTGCTCTTCTTGCGCCGGTCATCATACGCTGCTTGAGGTTTTCCCGGCGGCGTTCCCCGCGCTCGTAACGCTCTTCAACGACCTCGCCTGTTTTGTTCTGCTCCACGTATTGCGCCATCGCGCCGACGGTGGGCGCCTCGTAGAGGACATAGGACGGCAGCGATTCGATCTGCAGCGCTTTTCTGAGGCGTCCGATCAAGTCGATACCCACCAGCGAGTTGCCACCCAGTTCGAAGAAATTATCATCAATGCCGATCTCGGCGACTCCCAGCAGTTCCATCCAGACGCTGGCGATGCGCCGTTCGAGATCGTTCCTTGGCGCCGCGTACTCGCTTGCCAGGGCCGGTCGTGGATGGAGTTCTCGGGTTTCCTGGCTCCTGCGCGTGTTCTGCAACATCGTTGCCGCCGTATACGAACGACTCAGTTCGACCAGCGCGCGGAAGTCCTGCGTTGAGACGATCACCTGCGGGAAGCGCCGCGATAGCACACGTCGTAATGCCTCGGTTCCGCGCTCGAAATCGATGCCGAAGCGCCTGCGATTCTCACGGAAGAACGCCTGTGCTTCAGGATCATAGCCACTCAGGCCGGCTTCCCAGGCATTCCATTGCCACTCGCCCCAGTTGATGGCAACCGTCATACCATGCCACGCGAAATGACGATGCGCGTAGGTATCGAGGAAGGCATTGGCGGCGCAGTAATCCACCTGTCCAGGCCCACCGCCTGTGATTGAGGTAATCGAAGAGAACAGCACCAGGAAATCAAGCGAGAGTCCTTGCAGCACGTGCTCCAATACTCTTGTACCCTGTATTTTGGGAGCCAACACCTGTGCTGCCTGTGCTGCCGTCTTGAGCTGCATCAGGCCCACGCCTGGTACTCCGGCGGCATGCAGGACGCCATGAATGGCACCGAAGCAGCTGATTGCCTGCCGGATCACGGCCTGCATCTGCGCCTCGTCTGTGACATCAGCCTGCATGACCAGCACCTCGGCCCCGAGTGCTTCAAGTTCCTGCACCTTGCGTATCTGTCGCCCAACTCCCTCTGTGTCTCCCCGTGTTTCAAGGATGCTGGCCCATTCGCTGCGCGGCGGCAGCCCTTTGCGCGCCGTTAAAATCAGCCTTGCCCGCACGGTACGCGCCAGGTATTCGGCCATTGCAAGCCCGATGCCGCCCAGCCCACCCGTGATGAGGTACACGCCGGCCTCCCGCAGTCTGCCAGGTTGTATCTGCTGCTCGGCCAGTCGCACGGGCTCGAAGCTCTGTATCCAGCGCCGGTTGCCACGTAGCGCAACGACCGTTTGTTCTGGCGCGGCCAGCAGTTCTGTCGTCAATAATTGCAGCAACTCTTCTTCCTGCCAGCTTCCCGGCTCTGGCAGTGTAATATCGATACTGCGGCAGCTGATATGCGGGTATTCCTGGGGAATGACCTTGCAAGGGCCGATTACTGTGGCCTTCTCCTCGCACAGTTGTTCGTTTCCGGTCACATCCTGCATATCATTGGAGATCACGTTGATCTGGCAACCCTCTATGTCCTGTTCTCCCAGGGCCTGTGCCAGGGCCAGCAGGCTATAGAAGCCGCGCTCCAGGATGGTTGCGAATCGCTCATCTTCCTTTTGCTGTTTTTGCGAGGGTACTCCGGTTTGTGTCTCTGTGAAGACAGTCCATAGATGCACGATTCGCCGCGGTAATTTCCCTTCGGCGCGCAGGGCTTTCAGCAGCGCCTCGTAATCGCCTTTTGTCGCCGGGTGTACCATATATGCCTGCTCGTCCAGCCGGCGGAATCCCTCGCCGGGTATAACCGTGATGACTTGCTGCTCGTGTTCTTGAAGCTGGTGCATAATACGCCTGCCGGCGCCATGGTCATCGAGGAACAGCAACCAGCAGTTGTTTTCCTTGCTCAAGTCCGCGCTTTCGGGCGGGGGAGCATATTTCCATCCCGGCAGGTAGAACCAGTCCTGCAGTTCTTCCATTTTCAAATTACTGAGCATTGCTCGCGGATCGTCTGAATCGATATGCTCATTGCGAGCCTGTCCTAAACGCCTGCGCGGCTCGATCCAGTAGCGTTGTCGCTCAAAGGGATAGGTGGGCAGGGCCAGCCGATGGCGCGATTCGCCGGCATAGAAGCCTTTCCAATCAATCGTGACACCTGTTAACCAGAGCTTGCCCAGTGTGGTGAGCAGCAGCGCCTGTTCGGATTGGCGCTCGTAGAGGGCTGGCAGAGTCGAGACCACGACCGGCATACGCTCGCTGCTGCCGGCAACCACCTGCTGCTTGACAAAGGAACCGAGCACCGCCCCCACGCCAATTTCGACCAGTACCAGCTCGTGCTGTTGGAGGAGATGTGCGATGCCGTCGGAGAAGCGCACAGTCTGGCACATGTGCTGCCTCCAGTAGCCGGGATCGGTCGCCTGCTCGGCTGTGATCCAGGTGCCGGTGACGTTGGACACATAGGGAATCTGTGGCTCGTGCAGGTGTGCCTGTCGTGCCAGCCGGGTCAACTCTTCCTGAAGTGGTTCCAGCATCGAGGAATGGAAAGCATGGCTCGTCTCCACTCTGCGTGCCGCGATGCCCTGCCGGTTGAGACGCTGCTCGACCTGGGTGAGAGCCTCTGCAGGCCCGGCCAGCACGCACGTGTTGGGGGCATTGATGACGGCCAGGCAGACCTGTTCATCCAGGTAGGGCTGGATGTCTTGCTCGGAGAGGGCCACCGCCAGCATCGCTCCTTCGGGCAGGTTCTGAATCATCTGCGCGCGGCGAGCTACCAGCAGTAAGGCATCCTGGAGCGAAAGCACTCCCGCAATGCAGGCGGCAACGTATTCGCCCTGGCTATAGCCAAGCATGGCCTGGGGATGCACTCCCCATTGCATTAAGAGTTGGGCCAGCGCGTACTCGATCACAAACATCAGTGGCTGCGCATAGCGGGTCTGTTTGAACGGCTCGAGAACAGGCGAGTTATTTCTGGGAGCATGTCCATTGCGTCCCATCAAAACTCGCAAATCCATTCCTGCTGCGCTGGCATGCCCGTTTTGGTGTTCGGACTGGTGGCCTTCAGGCTTTGGGTAAAGCAGTTCGCGTATATCCAGTTCCAGCAAGGGTTTGAGGATGGCGGCGCAGCGATCAACACTCTCACGGAAGACTGGCTCCTGTTCGTAGAGTTCCTGGGTCAGTCCAGGATATTGCTCGCCTACTCCCGCGAACAGGAAGGCCACCGGACGGTCACTGCGCTGCTCCACATGGCTCATCAGCGCATTATTTTTGTTGGTCTCCAGTAGATCAATAGCTTCCTCGCGGCTGCGGCATAGCAGCATGCGTCGCTGCTCGAAACGGCTGCGTCCCACCTGCAAAGTGTAGGCGATATCTGCCAGCGCGCTGTCTTCGTGTTCTTGCAGGTATTGCTTCAGGTTAGCTGTTGCTGTATCGAGAGCTGTGGCTGTGCGGGCCGAGAGGAGCAGGAGTTGCCAGGGACGCGAAGGGCCGGAAGGCGTTCGTGTCGGCGCCTCCTCCACGATCACGTGGACGTTCGTTCCGCCCAGCCCCAAAGAGTTGATTCCGGCGCGGCGAGGTGCGCTGCTCTGACGAGGCCAGGGAGCGAGTGCCGTGTTGACATAAAATGGACTATGTGCGAAGTCGATCTCTGGATTGGGCGACT
Source organism: Ktedonobacteraceae bacterium (assembly GCA_035653615.1). NCBI lineage: Bacteria > Bacillati > Chloroflexota > Ktedonobacteria > Ktedonobacterales > Ktedonobacteraceae > Ktedonobacteraceae bacterium. The sequence goes on from DASRBN010000029.1 coordinate 45,787, forward strand.
GGAAATGCAGGCTGGCCGGAAGCTGGCCATGCTCTAAAGACAGCACGGTTTTGATCAACCCGGTGACCCCGGCGGCGCGATCCAGGTGGCCCAGATTGGTCTTGACCGAGCCGATGGCACAGAAGCCGGTCTTGTTGGTCTGGCTGGCGAATGCTTTGGTCAGGGATGCGACTTCGATGGGGTCGCCCAGTTCGGTAGCGGTGCCA